>DATEJD010000098.1:0-4469 GCA_035278325.1 Gemmatimonadales bacterium
GCCGTCACGGTCGTCATCGCCTCGCCCCGGCGCGCAGCGAATCGAGCTGGTGCAGCCTGGCCGCGCGCGCCGAATCGTCGCGCTCGGCGGAGTCGGCCGGCGGCCGGTCGCGAAAGGTGAGCGCGTAGGCCACGACCGCCCAGCGGTCGGAAGCCGGCAGGTCGGGGGAATAGGGCGGCATCCGGCCGAACCCGTTCGTCACGACCTGGTAGACCTGACCTGCCGGCAGCTCCGCCGCGGCCCCAGTGCGAAGCGACGGCGGCCGTGGCAGAGGCCACCAGTTCTCCGCCACCATGCTGCCGCCGAAGCCGCCCGCGCCGTGGCATGCGGCGCATTCGATCCGGAAGCGCGACCGGCCTCGCGCGAGCAGCGCCGCCGTCTCCGGCAGCGGCACGCGCGGGAGATACGTCCCCCGCGCGTCGAGGCCCGCGGCCGCCGCCGACTCGAGGGCATCCTCCCGGGCGATCGTGCCGGCCGGCGGCGGCTGCATCACCTTCCCGTCCGGAAACGCCGCGCTCGCCTCGTACGCGTCGGCACGGGGCTGCGCGCGCATGCGCTGGAGCGCGCGATCCACCACCGGTTGCACCCCGTCGCAGGCGACGAGCGAGAGCAGCGCCACAGCCGGCAGGACCGTTCTCACGGCGCCGGCTCCGGGACCGGCGCCAAGCGGATTGCGCCGAGCGAGGCGAGGTCCGCCGCGGTGTGCTCGCGGTCGAACAGCGGGTCGTTCCCGCCCACCTGCACCCAGAACCGGTCCGCCGAGGTCCGCTCGAACCCGTCGACCTCGAACACCGGGTGCCACAGGGTCGGGAGCCGCAGGGTCACCAGCACGCCGACGAAGGCCGTGAGCGACGCGCACAGCACCGTGGCCTCGAAGGTGGCCGGGATGAAGGCGGGAACCGGGTGTAGCGGCCGTCCGCCCACCGCCACGGGAAACGCCCGCACGTCGGCGTACCACTGGATGCCGTAGCCCAGCAGCGCGCCGATCAGCCCGCCCCCGAACACGTACGGGCCCAGTCGGCTCCGGCGCAGGCCCAATGGAGGCTCGACCGGCGGCAGGTCCAGCGGCGCGAAGCTTTCGACCGCGCGATAGCCCAGCGCGTGCAGGCCGTTCACGGCCGCCTCGAGCGCATCGGCCGAGTCGAGCTCGCCCAGCAGGCCTCCGAGGGCGCTCACGGCTCGCTGCCCCTGTGACTGAGATCGTGCCGCAGCTCGCGCAGCTCGTGTATCGGGGTGAACGGCAGCCAGCGGACGAACAGGAGAAACAGGAACCCGAAGAAGCACAGGCTCCCGCCGAGGATGGTGAGGTCCACCCAGGTGGGACGGTACAGGTGCCAGCTCGACGGCAGGAAGTCGTTGCTCAGCGATCCGACGATGATGACGAATCGCTCCAGCCACATTCCCACCAGGATGGCCAGCGAGGCGCCGATCAGCACCGGCGTGCTGGTGCGGAGCCTGCTCGACCAGAAGAGCTGGGGGGTGAGCACGTTGGCCGCGATCATCAGCCAGAAGAGCCAGGCGTACGGGCCCAACGGCCGGCCCACCAGCAGCGCGTAGCGCTCGTACAGGTTGCCGCCGTACCAGGCGATGAACGCTTCGATCAGGTAGGCGTAGGCCATGAGCCAGCCCATCACCAGCAGCAGCTTGGCCATGTTGTCGAGGTGGCGCATCGTGATGAGATCCTCCAGCGCGTAGAGCCGCCGGAGGGGAATCACCAGGAGCAGCACCATGGCGAATCCCGAATAGATCGCGCCCACCACGAAGTAGGGCGGGAAGATGGTCGAGTGCCAGCCGGGAAGCTGACTGATCGAGAAGTCGAGGCTCACGATGCTGTGCACCGAGATGACCAGCGGCGTGGCGAGCCCGGCGAGCAGGAGGTAGGCCATCCGGTAGTCGCGCCACTGCCGCGCGGCGCCGCGCCAGCCGAGGGCGAGCACGCCGTAGATCCGCCGGCGGAGCACGCCAGGGAGGTGATCCCGCGCGCTCGAGAGGTCCGGCACCAGGCCGAGATACCAGAAGAGGAGCGAGACCGTGAAGTAGGTGCCCACCGCGGCCGCGTCCCACGGCAGGGCGCTCCGGTACTGGGGCCACACGCCGAAGCGCGCGGGGTAGGGAAGCAGCCAGTACACGAACCACGGCCGCCCGAGGTGGAGCACGGGAAACATCGCCGCGTTGGTGAGCGCGAACAGCGTCATGGCTTCAGCCACCCGGTTGACCGACGCGCGCCACGGCTGGCGGAGCAGCAGGAGGAACGCGGAGATGAACGTCCCGGCGTGTCCGATGCCGATCCAGAACACGAAGTTGATGATGGCGAACGCCCACGCGACCGGGATGTTGTTGCCCCAGACGCCGATCCCGCGGGCAAAGGTGTAGCCCATCGCCCCGAAGAAGGCGAGCGAGCCGGCAGCGGTGAACGCGAGCAGGATGCCCCAGCCGCGCGGCGCGCCCAGCAGTGGCGCCAGCAGGCGCGCGGTAAGGGCCGCATCGTCCGGGCGGCCGACCATGACCGGGTGGTGCTTCGCGGCCTGGTCCAGCCTGAGCGCACCTCGCGTAGCGGTCATGCGCGCTCCGCCAGCGACGGGTTGGGATTGGTGATCCGCGCGAGGTAGCGCACCCGCGGCTCGGTGCCCAGCTCGTGCAGCACGCTGTACGCCCTCGGCTGGTCCCGCAACGCTCCCACCGGGTCGTTGGCGTCGGTGATCGAGCCGAACACGATGGCCTGCGTGGGACACGCCTGCTGGCACGCGGTCCGCACCTCGCCGGTCCGGAGCGGTCGGCCGTCCACCCGTGCCGCGATCTCCGCCTCCCGGATGCGCTGCACGCAGAAGGTGCACTTCTCCATCACGCCGCGGGCGCGCACGGTGACGTCCGGGTTCTTGGCCAGCCGCTCGGTCTCGCTCACCTCGGCGTTGTAGTTGAACCAGTTGAACCGGCGCACCTTGTAGGGGCAGTTGTTGGAGCAGAACCGGGTGCCGACGCAGCGGTTGTAGACCATCTCGTTGAGGCCATCGGGGCTGTGCACGGTGGCGGCGACGGGGCAGACGTACTCGCACGGCGCCCGCTCGCAGTGCTGGCACAGCATCGGCTGCGACAGCATGACCGGATCGTCGGTGGTTCCGGCGTAGTAGCGGTCGATCCGGAGCCAGTGCATCTCGCGGCTCTGCTGCACGCCGCGACGGCCCACCACCGGCACGTTGTTCTCCGCCTGGCAGGCCACCACGCAGGCGCTGCAGCCGGTGCAGGCGGAGAGGTCGATCGCCATCGCCCACTGGGGCTGGCCCAGGTCGCGCTCGGGCTGGTACAGGGCGAGAGGGCGGCCGCGCTCGTGCGGGGCGACCACCGGCTGCCGGCGGAACCGCTCCAGCGTGGTGTGGAGCGCGATCGGCCGTCCTTCCATTTCCCAATGCGACTGGGTCATGGCCAGCTCAGCCCGATCGGCGAGCGCGTGGACCGAGACGGGGCCCGGAGCGAATCGGCCAGCCTGGGTCCGGAGCCGATAGCCGTCCGCTCCGACGTCCGCCGCGACCTCCTCGACCCCATCACCTCGTCCGCTTGCCCGCCGGCCGTAGCCGAGTGCCACCGTGATCGCCCCGTCGGCGTGGCCCGGGACGACCAGCGCGGGGATGGTGAGCCGCCGATTGTCGGACGAGAGCTCGAGCAGCTGCCCCGAGTCTACGCCGAGGCGCGTCGCCTCTCGCGGGCTCAGGAGCGCGGCGTTGCCCCAGGTGAGCTTGGTGACGGGATCGGGGAGCTCCTGCAGCCACGGGTTGTTGGCGAAGCGGCCATCGTGCACCGACAGGTCGGGAACCAGCGCCAGCTCGACGTCGCCCCCCGCCGATGGCGTGACGGCGTCGAGCGATGGCGCGAGCGCGTCGAGGCCGCGGCGGGCCTGCTCCATTGCGTCGGGCGCCGGCCGCGGGCGTACGCTCGGCGCGGCGCTCCCGGGCAGAACGCCGCGCTGCAGCACCTCGTCCCACGGCGCGCCGGCGGTCGCACCGGCCTGCTCGCCCAGCTGGGCCTCCCATTCCGCGCGGAGCAGCGCCAGCGGCGCTCGCGTTTCGCCGGCGAGCGCGGCGAGCAGCTCGACCGCGCCATGTCCGTCGAACAGCGGCTCGACCAGTGGCTGCGCCAGTGAGGCTGTCCCGTCCCACGCGCGGCCGTCTCCCCAGGATTCGAGATAGTGCAGCGCCGGCGCGGACCAGCGGCAGGCTCGCGCGGTCTCGTTACGGTAGAGCCCGAGGTAGGCCGATCCGGAGAGCCGGGCAAGCCGCGCGGCGAAATCGAGGTCCACCGGAGCGGTGTAAGCTGGATTGCCCTCCAGAATGACGAGCCACCCGACCTGACCCGCCTGCATCGCCTCGGCGAGCGAGGCCAGGCCGGTGCCCGGATCGGCGGCGGGCACCGGCGGCTCGATGTAGCGGACCGTGCGCTCGACGCTGTCGAGGCTCAGGTTCAGCAGATCGGCGAGT
>DATEJD010000099.1:0-7748 GCA_035278325.1 Gemmatimonadales bacterium
GCCCAGCTCGGGGCACTCCAGATCTGGCGCAACAGTCTCCGGGATCACTCCGCCGCCGTCGCGCGCTATCGCGAGGCGCTGGCCCTGGGCGCGGTCCGGAGCCTGCCCGAGATGTACAGGACGGCGGGGGCCAAGCTCACGTTCGATGCGGAGCTGATCGGGGAGCTGGTCCATCTGGTGGAGGAGCAGATCGAGCAGATCCGCGCGCAGTTGCCGGCGGCGGCGTAGCCGGCCGGGGTCGGGGTCTACGGCTGCGCACGAGGGGCGGGAGTCACCCTGAACGCAGTGAAGGGGGCATGCGTTGAGGCATGCCCCCTTCGCTTCGCTCAGGGTGACTCCCGCCCCTCGTGCTCCGCCCGGAGCGCCGTGCTGGCCCCTGCCGGGACGCCTTCCCCGACGCCCCACGCGGCCCGAGTTGCTTCCCGGCTCCCGAGACGCAAGATTCCCCCGACCCGGCGCCGCGGCGCCATGCGCACGTCACGTCATGTGGAGAGCCTGGATGGCCAAAGAAGAGGGCATCGAGATGGAAGGGGTGGTGACCGAGGTCCTGCCCGACCGGAACTATCGCGTCATGCTGGAGAACGGTCACGAGATCCTGGCCTACGCGGCCGGGAAGATGAGCAAGTTCAAGATCCGGGTGCTGGAAGGCGACCGGGTCAGCGTCGTGCTTTCCCCCTACGATCTCACCCGCGGCCGAGTCATCTACCGGCACAAATGATCTCGCGCGCAGCGCCGAGGCCACCCTGAGCGCCAGCGAAGGGGGCCATGCCGGCTGGCGACACCGGCTCTCAAAAACAAACGGGCCGCTCATTCGAGCGGCCCGTCGTGTTGTCGGGGTCGTGCTTACTTGAGCTTGACGACGTTTTCCGCGGCAGGCCCCTTCGCACCCTGAACGATGTCGAACTCCACCCGATCACCCTCGGAGAGGCTGCGGAAGCCCTCCGCCTTGATGGCGGTGTGGTGGACAAAGCAATCCTTGTCCCCGTTCTCCGGCGTGATGAAACCAAAGCCCTTCGCGTCGTTGAACCACTTCACGGTGCCTAGGGTGCGAGCCATTGCTCCTACTCCATGTTTGTTTGACTGCGTCGGCGCACCGGTACACGCGGTCCGCCGAGTTTGTATGCGCTCGGGCCCATCCCGAGTCATACAAAACGGGTAGCCGACCTGCTCCTGCGGCGTCAGCTATAATCTGTTGATTCTGAACGAGATAAAACCCTGGCCGCTCGCGCCAGGGCTCAGTCGATCCGGCGTGCCAACGGGCCCGGCCCCCGGCCGAGCGGGCATAAATCTGTCGCGGGGTTGCCTTTAGTCAAGAGGCGAACCTCGAAGCCAGCGGGCCGCTGCCCTGGCCCAGTCCGCCACCGGCTCGCGGGTGCCCGGCTCGGCCGCGCGATTGACCGCCTGCAGGAACTCCGCCGCGGACGGGAAGCGGCTCTCCACATCGGCGCTGAGCGCGCGGTCGAGCACCCGCTCGAAGGCCTCGCTCACGTCATCGCGCTGCTCGCGGGGCAGCGGGAACTGGTTGGTGGCCTGGCGCGCCAGCACCTGCTCGGTAGTGGCGCCGGGGAACGGCGGCGTGCCGAGCAGCGCGTAATACGCCACGGCCGCCAAACTGTACAGATCCGACCGCTGGTCCACCCGTTCGCCGAGCAGCTGCTCCGGGCTCGCGTACTGGGGCGTGCCGCTTTGGCTGGTCGCGCCGCCGTACTTGCCCCGGAGCGCGAGCGCGAGGCCGAAGTCGGTGATCTGCACGTTCCCGCTCGGATCGATCAGGATGTTCTCGGGTTTGATGTCCCGGTGCACCAGGCCCATGCCGTGCGCGTGCGCCAGGGCCGACAAGGCCTCGCGCAGCAGGCGCAGCACCCGGTCCATCGGCAGCGGCCCCTCCCGTTCCACCAGCTGCGCGAGGCTCGGCCCGTCGATCAGCTCCATCGTATACCAGATGAGCCCGAACCGGCCCGCGATATCGTAGATGTTCACGATGTTCGGGTGGTTGAGCCTCGCCGCGAGCTGCGCCTCGCGCCGGAACCGCTCGACCACCTCGGTGTCCTGCGTGAGCGCCGGGTTGAGCACCTTGAGGGCCACTTCCCGCTCGAGATGCAGGTCGCGCACCTTGTATACCCGTCCGAACCCGCCGGCGCCGAGCAGCGAGAGCAGCTCGTAGTCGTCGCCCAGCGCGCGGCGCAGCCACTTCTCCCAGCGGGCCCGGTCTTCGGTCCCGGCCATCCCCGGAATCACCGCCGCGGCCCGGGTCTCGAAGGTTCCGGCGTCGGAGGCCAGGTCCTCGAGCATCTCCGCTGCCGTGAGGTAGCGGTCCTCGGGGACGCGGTTGAGGGCGCGGAGCACGATGCGCTCGATCGCGCGGGGACAGGTGGGGCGGAGCTCGGTCGGGCGGCGGGCGTCGCGGGGGTCGAGCGGCGGCTCCTGCCCGGTGACGGCGAAGTAGAGCAGGGCACCGGCTGTATAGACGTCGCTCGCGGGGTCGCCTACGGCACCGTCCCGTACCTCGGGTGCCATATACATCGTCATCGACGGCGCCGCCTCGGCCGGAATCACGGGCAGCGTATAGCTGCTCCAGCGAAGGTCGGTGATCGTGCCCCGGCCGCTCGCTCCCACCAGTACCGAGGGAGGCGCCACCCGGCGCACGATGATGCCGTGCAGGTGCGCGTGGTCGAGGGCGCCCAGGAGGTCGCGCGCGAGCGACAGCACGGCGGGAATGATGCGCGGCCCCCGCCGCACCGCCTCGTGCAACCCCTCGCCGTCGATCCACGTGCCGATGCGGTAGGCCACGTCACCGGCGACGCCCGCGTCGTAGACGTGGCGGATGGCGGGATGATCGAGCTGACCCAGTGCTTCGGCTTCGCGCAGGAACCAGGCCCGCATCGCGGCGTCGCGAAAGAAATTGACCCGGATGCTCACCCGCCGCTTGAGCGTCTCGTCGTAGGCCTCGAACAGCACCCGGTCGGCGTTCGATGCCGCGATCCGCTCGAGCCGATACCGCTGGCCCAGCGCGGCCCGGGTGCGCTCGAACGCCGCGACCGGATCGGGCCCGGTCACCACCGGTTGCCCCGCCGGCGCTCCACCCGCCCGTTGGCCCCGCAGGTGGCGGCGTCGCACCAGCGGCGGCTGCCGGTCAGCGAGCTGTCGGTGAAGAACAGCGAGCAGGTCTCGCCGGCGCAGCGACGGACCGCCGTCCCGACATCGGCCAGGGTGCGCGCCGCCGAGCGGGCAATGGCCTCGAGGGCGGCGAGCGGGCGCGCCGGGGCGAAGTGGAGCCGCCAGTCGCCGGCCACGCGGGTGAGTTGCTGGCTTCCACCGCTCCGACTCAGCTGCTCGTTCAGCACGGCGATCGCCTTGCCCGGCAGCTGCCGTCCCTCGTGCAGCGCGTCGGCCAGTCCGGTGAGGCGCTCGCGCATTTCGAGCACCTGCTCGAATGGCATGCTGCCCGCGCCGGGCTCGAGGCGCTGCAGTCCGCACCAGGCCGCGTAGGCCTCGGCGTCGGGGAGCAGATCGGGTGAGCTGGGAGTACGGCCGCGAGCGGTGTTGATGAAGTCGAGCCAGAGGGCGTCGCCGAGCAGGATGAACGCTGCGTGGGACATAGGCGGCTAGTTGTCCGCGACCTCGACCGTATTTCGGCCGGCCCGCTTCGCCTTGTAGAGCGCGCTGTCCGCGGCGGCGAGGAGACTGCTCACGGTGGTGCCGTGCCGCGGTGACTCGGCCACCCCCATGCTCAGCGTACAGGGGCCGAACTCCGGGTTGGCCTTCTCCATCTCGCGCAGGCTCGCCTGCACTCGACCGACGAACACCTGCGCCTCGCTGGGCTTGGTCATCGGGAGGATGACCAGGAACTCGTCGCCGCCCAGCCGGCCCACCACGTCCAGCGCGCGGCACTGGTGGCGCAGGATCTTGGCGATCATGATGAGCAGCCGGTCGCCGGCCGCGTGCCCCATCGTGTCGTTGATGACTTTGAACCGGTCGAGGTCGAGCAGAAGGACGCTGGTGTGGAGCTGGTGACGGAGACTGCGGGAGATCTCGGCGCCGAGTCGTTCCTCGAGCGCGCGGCGATTGTACAACCCGGTCAGCTCGTCGGTGGTGGCGGCGCTGTGCAGCTGCTCCACCAGCTCGGAGTTCTTGAGGGCAATGGCAGCGGCGAACGAGAGCGTGCCGGCCAGCTCGAGCTCGGCCCGGCCGTACAGCTTGTCGCTGATGCGTGAGCCCAGGACCAGTACCGCCATCCGCTCGGCGCCGGCATCGAGCGGCACCACCAGCTCGGCGCCCGGTCCCAGCAGGCTCGCCACGGCGACGTCGTCGGCGCCGGTGGCGGCGCTCCCGGGCGGCAGCGCCTTGTCCAGCGCGACCTTGTCGATCGGGGCCGGCCGGAGCCGGTCGTTGAGCGAGCGGAACACCTTGGGCGTGTAGGCCTCGCCCTCCGGGCGATAGAGGCAGGCCCACCAGGCGAAGAACACCTCGGCCATGAAGTCCAAGATGAGCTGCTCGGTGTCTTCGATCGAGTGCACCGACGACAGTAGCCGCGCCACCTGCCGCAGGGCGCGGAGCTGGAAGATCGCGTCGTCCAGGGCGGCCTGGCGCTCGAGCAGGATGCTCCGGAGCTCGAGCACCACGCTCAGCCCCAGCGCGAGCGGCATGGCCACCGCCCGCATCTCGCCCGCCACCGAGGGATCGGCGTGGATCACCACCTCGGTCTCACCGGTGCCCAGGCGGGCCACTTCAACCGCCAGCTCGAAGCCCTTACCCGGGCCCACCCGGGGCAGCTGCTCGCTGGGCGACACCAGCGTGAGCCAGATCAACTCGCTCTGAAACCGCCGCACCAGGGCCACCCGGCAGCGCTCGAACAGCTCCCCCTCGGTACGCGAGAGGCGGCAGGCGGCGGCAAAGGCACTGGGAAGCGTAACGAGAGCGGCTGGAGGCGTTGAAGCCATCCCCAAGTATACCCGGGCGCGAGAGTTGAAGGGAGCGGGCCGTTTTGGACCCAAATGGGCCAAGTATCGGGCGCGAAGCCGATAGTTGAAACCGGCGGCAAAACGGGTCTGTAACGTTGTGTAACAACGACTTGCACCCGCAGGCGGGCGCTATTACTCTCCATCCAGCGCAACGAGCATAGTCCTTCGGGACCCCAGGGAGTTAGGCTTTGCGGCCTGGGTGATCAATCCGCTAAAGCCACCGGTCCCGGCTAGGTCAGCCGGGATTTGTGTTTCTGGTTACGATCCGGCCGGCCGGCGGCGCGGCCACCTCTCCCCGCAGTGAATCCGTGACGTACTTCATCAGCAGGTCGGCCGCCCGGGGTGCCGAGGCGCGGTCGGCGCAAGCTGCGGCCGCCTCGGGCACCTCGTAGCCATCGCCGCCCTCGCACGCCGGGTACACTGGAATCGCTACCCGCACCGTGTCGTTCGCGGTGATTGCGCCGCCGCCTGGCCGCTGCACCTGGCCTACCAGGCGCTTCCCGCTTGGCGCAGCCGGGTCGAAGGTGAAGGACAGCCCGGAGACCTGGAGGAACCCGCCCTTGCCGAGCGATCCGTCGGCCACACCGTGCTCCAGGATGTCCCGGAGCCGCGCACCCGTGAGCGGCACGGTGAGCACCCGTGTCTCGTCGGCGAACAGGAAGATCGACTCGAGCTGGTAGTTGCTGAGCGGGCCTGGCCGGATGACATCGTCCAGCCGAAGGGTCCCGGCATTGAGCACGGCGACGTCGGCGCCGGTTCCGGCCCGCATCGCGTCGGCCACCAGGTCGCCCAGCATGGACTCCTTCCGCCGGCCGAGCTCGTCCCGCGCGTCGATCGCCACCGAGGTGCGTGCCAGCGAGCGCTCCGGGCCGAGGCGGGCGCGGAGGCTGTCGTCCCACCGGTCGACCACGGAGGCCACGGCGGTATCGTCGGGCAGCCGGTTGTCCATCCTGACCAGGCCAACGGCCTGCCGCCACTCGCCCTTGCCGCCCCAGAGCGTCACGAACTGGGCCGTGCGCGAGTTGGCGTCCGCCTTGACGACGTGGCGTCCCGAGACGACCGAATCGTGCCACTCGTGCTCGTGCCCGCCCAGGATGAGGTCGAGCCGCGGCTCCCGTGACAGGAGGTTCCGGTCGGCCTCGATGGTCTGGTGGGTGATGCCGACCACCAGGTCGGCGCCGAGCGCCACCAGAGTGTCGATGGCCAGGTGCGCCGCGCTGTCGGGATCGGTGCAGCGGTAGGCCTTGCGGTAGGCGCCCGTCAGGGTGAGGCCGAACAGCCCGACCTTGTGACCCGAGACGTGGAGCGTGTCCCACGGCAGCACCTTGGGGAACGGCGTCCCGTCGGCCCGAGCGCAGTTGGACGAGATCCACTTGAACTCGGACTCGGCGATCCGAGCCTCGAGCGTGTCGAGCGGAAGCTCGAACTCGTGGTTGCCGAAGGTCGCGTAGTCCAGCTTGGCCGCGTTGAAGGCCTCCACCATCTGGCGGCCGTTGTAGTACTTGCTGAGCAGGCTCGGGCTCAACACGTCCCCAGCGAGCACGAAGAGGACCGGACCTTGATCCGCCAGGCGCTGCCGGACCGTCGCCACCCGCGCCAGCCCGCCGCTCCCGTCCGCCATGGTGTCGGCCACGTAGACGTCGTTCACGAGCAGGAAGCGCACCGGGTTGAGCGGGATCGGCTTGCCCGCGCCGCCCACACACCCGGCGGCGCCGAGCCACGCGGCCGCCAGCAGGCATCGCACCCATCGTCCAACCGTCACCGCCCCTCCTCGCTCTGTCTGAGGCTCCGCACCATGTCGGAGCTCATGAGCCTGAGCTCCGACAGCATTTCGCGCCTGGGCCAGTCTGCCCGCGCCGCCAGGATCTCGAGCAGCGATCGGTACCACCAGATGGTCTGCTCCGAGCCCGCGCGCGAGACGGTTCGGAGATACTCCACGCCGAGGCGCCGGAGCGCCGTCATGGTCGAGCCGCACGAGTGGAGCTCGTCGGCCACGATGATGTCCAGCGCGCGCGGCTCGGCGGTGGCGAGCTGGGTCAGGTACTCCTGCTTGCACGGCTGCCACGCCCGCTCGGTGCCACGCCGGTCGAACTTGGGCTCGATGGCATCCTTGGCCACGGCCAGCACGACCGACCCGAACTTCTCGCCGATCTTGTGCTCCAGGAGGGGCCAGCGGTCGGGCGGACTCTCTTCCAGCACGTGATGGAGGATGCCAGCGACGATGGTCACCTGCTCGCAGCCGTATCGCGAGAGAATGACGGCGACGTTGGCGGGGTGCGCGAGGTAGTCCACGCCGGCGCCAGCCGGAGCGAGGACGTTGTAGTACTTGGCCGCGAAGGCGAACGCGTGATTGATCCGGTCGGAATATCCGTGCATGACGGGCCGGTTAAGGAATGCCGAGAAGCTTATGCGTCTGCAGGCTCAGTCGCCAGCGCGGATGCGCGAGACAATACGCGAGCGCGGCGCGCGTATTCGCGTCGCGGTCGGGCCCGTCCATCGGCTGCAGGAAGAACTCGCGAAACCGGAGTCCCGCGTAGCGCTCCGGCGGCGCGCCTTCCTGGGGATAGATCAGCTTGAGCTCGTCGCCCGAGGTCAGCACCAGCTCGGCGCCGGCCTTGGGGCTCACGCACACCCAGTCGAGGCCGGCCGGCCGCGGCTGGGTCCCGTTGGTCTCCACGGCGACCTCGAACCCGGCGGCATGCAGCGCGTCGATCAGCGGCGGATCGAGCTGCAGCAGGGGCTCGCCGCCGGTGCACACGACCAGTGGCCGCGCGGCCGGGTCGCCCG
>DATEJD010000100.1:0-3128 GCA_035278325.1 Gemmatimonadales bacterium
GCGGTCGGGACGCACCTCGACCGGCACCTGCAGCGAGGCGCCACCAACCCGGCGGCTCTTCACCTCGAGCGTGGGCTTGGCGTTGTTGACGGCCTGCTTGAAGACCGACACCCCGGGCTGCCCGGTGCGCTCTTCGATCAGGTCCATCGCCGAGTAGAAGATCCCCTCGGCCACGCTCTTCTTGCCCTCGAACATGAGGTTGTTGACGAACTTGGAAACCGTCTGGCTGTCGTAGCGCGGGTCGGGCGGCACCGGCCGCTTCACGGCCTTGTTGCGGCGGCTCATTACTTGGCTCCCTTGGCGGCGCCGGCGGCACCTTTCGGGCGCTTGGCGCCGTACTTGGACCGGCTCTGGCGGCGGTCGTTGACGCCGGCCGAGTCGAGGGTGCCGCGTACGATATGGTAGCGGACGCCCGGCAGGTCCTTCACACGGCCACCGCGGATCAGCACGATCGAGTGCTCCTGCAGGTTGTGCCCCTCACCCGGGATGTAGGCCGTGACCTCGAAGCCGTTGGTGAGTCGCACGCGGGCCACCTTCCGAAGCGCCGAATTCGGCTTCTTGGGAGTGGTGGTGTAGACGCGCGTGCACACCCCGCGCTTCTGCGGATTGGACTTGAGCGCCGGCGCCTTGTCCTTGGCTACGACGATTTTCCGGCCCTGCCGGATAAGCTGATTGATGGTCGGCATAACCCTGGAGCTGAAAGATCCTGAATACGCCCGTTCTAGGGCAGACTGGAAAATGTAGACGGGCAATCGGGTTAGGTCAAGGATTCGGCCTCCGCTCTGCGGGCGGTCCAATCCCGCACGATGCGCTCGGTCATCGAGCGGGCCAGCTCGGCCTCGCCCATGAAGACCGTGCCCATCCCGTCGCGCCGGAGCAGCTCGGTCTCCGCCTCGGTGTGGGTCCGGAGCAGCACTTCCACCCGGGGATTGAGCGCCCGCGCGGTCTCGACCATCCGGCGGATCCGTGACGCGTCGGGAGTGGCGACCACGAGCACCGCGGCCCGTACGATGTGGGCCTGGATCAGCACGGCCGGCTCGGTCGCGTCGCCCGCGACCGCCAGAACCTTCCGGGCCCTGAGCCGCTCCACCTCCTCGCGGTTCTGCTCGGCCACGACCAGGGGAATGCGCTCGGCGATGAGCGCCTCGGCGATGCGCCGGCCCACGCGCCCATGCCCCACGATCACCACATGGCCCGAGAGTGCCTCGGTCGACACCGTGCCGGGCAGCTCGGCCAGAGGATCCGCGCCGCTGTCGGGTGGGAAGCGGGTGCGGGCCGCCTCCGCGGCCGCGAAGAAGAACGGGTTGAGCGTGATCGAGATCAGCGCGGCGGCGACGATCAGGCTCTCGCCGTCGGCCGGCAGGAGGTCCAGCCGCCGGCCGAGGGCCGCCACGATGAAGGAGAACTCGCCAATCTGCGCCAGACCGGCGCCGACGGTGAAGGCCGTGCCGAGTGAGTAGCGGAACGCCCGCACCAGGAGGACGGCCGCGGCGGTCTTCCCCACCAGGACGATCCCCAGCACCGCAGCCAGCTTCAACGGCTCCCGCAGCACGATGCTGGGCTCGAACAGCATCCCCACCGAGACGAAGAACAGCACGGAGAAGGCATCCCGGAGCGGCAGGGACTCCTCCGCGGCCCGATGGCTGAGCGCCGACTCCCGCAGCAGCATCCCGGCGAAGAACGCGCCCAGCGCGTACGAAACGCTGAACAGCTTCGCGGAGGCGAAGGCCACGCCGACCGCGGCGGAGATGACGGCGAGCGTGAACAGCTCCCGTGAGCCGGTCCTGGCCACGAACCAGAGCAGCCCCGGCAGCGCGCGGCGCCCGGCAACCAGCATGAGGAGGACGAACGCGGCGACCTTGGCGGCGGTGACCCCGACCTGACGGAGCGCATCGCCGCTCGCCCCCGCCGACACCCCCTGACTCGCGAGCGCGGGGAGGAGGACCAGGATCAGGACCACGGCGAGGTCTTCCACCACCAGCCAGCCGACGGCAATGCGACCGTCCACCGACGCGAGCACCCCGCGGCTCTCCAGACCCCGGAGCAGCACCACGGTGCTGGCCACCGACAGCGCCAGGCCCAGCACCAGCCCGGCCCCCAAGGACCAACCCCACATCACGGCCGTGGCCGCCCCGAGTACCGTGGCGACCGTCATCTGTACCAGCGCGCCAGGGAGGGCGATCCGCCGCACGGCCAGCAGGTCGTCCAGCGAGAAGTGAAGCCCGACCCCGAACATCATCAGCATCACGCCGAGCTCGGCGAGCTGCTGGGTGAGATGGATGTCGGCCACGTAGCCGGGCGTCGCCGGGCCGATGAGGATGCCGGCCACCAGGTAGCCGACTAGAGGCGGGATGCCGAGGCGCTGGGCCGCGAGGCCCAGCGCCAGGGCCAGCCCGAAACCCGCGGCAACGGCCGCGATCAGGCTGACGTCATGCGGCATCGCGGCTCACGGGCTGTCACCGGCGGTGTTCGGGTCGCCCGGGACCGCCGGCGGTCCGGGATCCTCCCGCAGCATCAGGGTGCATGCCACGACGATCAGGATACCCGATACGATATAGGCCGTCATCCTGACGCCGGCTGGCAGCGTGCTCCACTCCTCCCGGAACGCGGCGGCGACGCCACCAGGCACGAGGCTCAGCGCGATGAGGAACCAGACGATGTGCGAACGCTTCCACACCGGCCGCGGAACGGCCGGATTCTCCCTGTGATCGGTGACGCCGCCAGCCGGCGGCGTTCTCTGCTCGATTCCCTGCATGATGGTCTCCCTGCGAGTCAAGGACACTGAGCAATCGCACGCGTGCGCGAGTCCGACATCAGGAGGACCCGCGCGATGGCCGATGCGAGAGCGAGCGTGTGACAGACGTGGCGCTGGTCGGCGTCGAGCCGACGCGCCCTATGCGGCAGGGGGACCGGTTGGGAATCGAGGGGTGCCCAGCCGGGCGGCCGGCACCAGAAATGTGAGCGAGTCCGCCGAGCGCTCGACACGCCAAGCCGAGGGCACGTCGAATACCCGGCGTCCGCACTCGAGGTCCGCGGCGGGTGTGCCCCGCCACGGAACGGTCCTGACCGGCGCGCCCGCCTGCAGCCGCTCGACTCGGACCGGTTTTAACAGCGAAGGGACGTCAAAC
>DATEJD010000101.1:0-3494 GCA_035278325.1 Gemmatimonadales bacterium
CACGATCGAGAAGACCTCGCCGAGGCCGAACATGAACTGCCAGCGGCTGCCCATCACCTCGCGGGCGCCCTTGGACATCGACTCCATGATGTAGGCGTAGCCGTTGGAGATGTCGCTGCCCAGCGGGATGCCGATGAGGAACCGGACGATGATCAGATCCCACACGCCGACCGAGAAGCCCTGGACGATCGCCAGCACGATGAACAGCACCATCGTGAGGATGAAGACTGCTTTGCGGCCCAACCGGTCCGCGACGTAGCCGCCGATCAGTGCGCCGATGAGCGCGCCGCCTTGGACGCCAGCGGTCACGAGCCCGAGCTCGGTAGGTGTCGGGTGGTACTCCGCCGAGATGAAGACCAGGACGAAGGAGATCGCATAGAGATCCCATGCCTCGATGAGGATGGTCGCAATCATCATCCAGCCGCCTCTGAAGCTGGATGTGGTCCCGGGTTTGTTCAGGAGGACTTCGGTTGCCTCATCGGACAGCCGACGGATTGTGGCTTGGTCCATCTTCGCCCCTCGTGTCGTGGGGTCTTCGTGGCGCCTCACGAGACTCCGTTATCGTCCCGGTAGACCGGGCCCACTGGACGGCTTACCCGGCTTTGAGAAGGTTGAATCCGAAAAATGCGCCCGTTCAGGCGATCGGATCCCCCTGAACCGGGCCTTCCGTGTTGGGCTTCCACCCGAGGGCGGGCGCCACGTGTTCCGCGAAGGCGCTGAGGATGTGCAGGTTGTAGTCGACGCCAAGCTGGTTCGGGACCGTGAGCATGACGGTGTCGGCTGCCATGACCGCCGTGTCCTTCCTGAGCTGTTCGATGAGATCGTCGGGCTCACCGGCGTACGTCTTCCCGAACGTCGAGCGGAAGCCGTCGATGATGCCCACCTGATCGCCTTCCGGGCGAGAGCCGAAGTACATGGCGTCCCGCGAAGTCACGATCGGGAAGATGCTCCGGCTCACCGAGACGCGCGGCGGGCGCGTGTGCCCCGCCTCCTTGTAGGCGGAACGGTATCGGTCGATCTGCTCGCGCTGGAGTTCGTGGAACGGAACCCCCGCGTCCTCGGTGAGGAGCGTGGAGCTCATGAGGTTGAGCCCGAGCCTGCCGGTCCATTCCGCGGTGCTGCGGGTGCCGCTCCCCCACCAGATCCGGTCCCGGAGTCCCGGGGAACGGGGTTCGATGGGCAGTGTGGTGCCTGCTGCGAACTGATGGGGATCCGCGTCCGCCACCCCGTCGCCCTCGATCGCGCGAAGGAACAGCTCGAACTTCTCGCGGGCCAGATCTGCCCCGCGCGGATCCGCGGATCCGGTGTACCCGAAGGCCTCATAGCCTCGGAGCGCCGGCTCGGGCGAGCCACGGCTGATGCCGAGCGCGATGCGATTGCCGGCAATGATGTCGAGGGCCGCCGCCTCCTCGGCGAAGTGAAGGGGATTCTCGTACCTGAAGTCGATGACACCGGTCCCCACCTCGATCCGCTGGGTCCGGGCGGCCATGGCACTGAGCAGCGGGATAGGCGAGGCCTGTTGAGGCGCGAAGTGATGGACGCGCACGTACGCCCCATTCACGCCGAGCTCGTCGGCGCCGGCGGCGAGGTCGATGGTCTGGCGGATCATGTCCGCCGCCGTTGGCGTCTGCGACCCGCGGAACGGTCCGTAGTGGCCGAACGAGAGGAATCCGAAGGCTTTCACATGAGCGCCTAACCCGCTGGAGCCCGCCCGCATTCCCGGTGCGGACTCACTCTCCCGTCGCGCCGTCGATGGACTCCCGGATCAGATCGGCGTGCCCGTTGTGGCGCGCATATTCCTCGATGAGGTGGGTCAGGACCCAGCGCAGGGAGACCAGGCGGCGGCCGTCGTCGTCGAACACATCCCCGAGCGCGCCCTCGCCGCGCGCGAGGATCCCTCCGACGATCTCTCTCGACCGCGCGACCCGTTCGGTCCACAGCGCGCGGAGGCTCGCGCCGTCGTCGTCCTTCGCGCTGTGCCACTCCCAGTCGCGGTCCGCTTCCCAGTCCACACTCGCCCAGGGCTCGGACATCGGCTGACCGCCGAGCACCTCGGCGCACCAGCCGTCCTCGACGTAGGCGAGATGCTTGAGCAGGCCGGCGAGCGTCATGGTCGACGGCGGAAGGGTCACCCGGAGCTGTTCGTCGCTGAGGCCACGGCACTTCCTCTCGAGCGTGGCGCGCTGGTACTCGAGGAAGCCGACGAGCGTCTCGGCTTCGCTCCCGTTCAGGGGTGGCTCGCGACGCTCGTCCGTGTCGGGAGTGTCAGGAGTGTCGGGAGTGTCAGGAGAAGGGGTGCTCATGCGGGGTACGCTACCGGGCCCGACGGAAAGGCCCCTTGCGGCTCAGATCACTGACAGAAGAGGATGTGCATCATGGGGCGGTGGACTGAGGACAGGGTGATCGCCGCCGCGCCCGACCAGGCCTCCGTCGCCGCGGCCCGAAAACTCGCGCGCCCGGGCCCGTGGTCGGACACCGGCAGCACCGATGTCCTGGTGTGGGGCAAGTGCCAGGGCAGCGGGAAGACCCCGTATCAGGTGAGCATTGACGTCGTCGCCCCTGCCTACCGCTGCACCTGCCCGAGCAGGAAATTCCCCTGCAAGCACGCGCTGGCGCTGCTTCTCCTCTGGGCTCGCGGCGAGGCGGCCGAAGCGGGCGCTGAGACTTCCGACTTCGCCGCACAGTGGGCCGGCGAGCGCACGAAGCGGGCTGCCGCTCAGGAACGGCGGTCCGGGGGGACCCCGGATCCGGCGGCGCAGGCGAAGCGCCTGTCGGAGCGGCTCGCCCTCATGGATTCGGGGATGGCGGATTTTGCCCGCTGGCTCACCGACCTCGTGCGGACCGGGCTCGCCGCTGCCCGCACCCAGCCCTACTCGTGGTGGGACGGCACTGCCGCTCGCCTCGTGGACGCGCAGCTCCCGGGGCTCGCGGAACAGGTGCGGGCCATGGGTTCCGACGTCCATGCCCGGGTCGATTGGGCGGATCACCTGCTGCTGCGCGCGGGCCGCTGGTGGGCCGTCACGAAGGCCTGGGCGCGGCGCGGGGAGTTGGACCCCGCCGAGCTGGCCGACCTGCGGGCCACCATCGGGTGGGCCATGGCGTCGGCCGAGGTCGAAGAGGCCGAGTCCCTCCCCGGGCCGTGGCTCGTGCTCGGGGCACACCGCAGCGACGACGGGCGGCTCCAGCAGCAGCGCACCTGGCTGCGGGGTCCGAAGGGCGACATCGTGGTCGTGCTCGACTTCGCTGCCCAAGGGCAGACCCTCGCCGTGCCGCAGCTCGCAGGGGCGCTCCTTGACGTCACCGTGGCCAGATATCCCGGCTCGGCCCCGCGACGGGCCCTGTTCGCGGGCCCCGTCCTCCCGCGGGGCGCGCAGGCGAGCCTGGGTGATGGCGGCGGCATCGCCGACGCGCTCGAGGCGGAATCGGCCGCCGTCGCCCACTCACCGTGGCGAGACCGTCACCCCGTGCTGCTCGGCGGCGTGCGGGTGAGCCCC
>DATEJD010000102.1:0-15797 GCA_035278325.1 Gemmatimonadales bacterium
CAGGGTGACTCCCCGCGCCTATCGCCCTATCGCCCTACCACCCGATCCCCCCGATCCGCGATCTCAATCCATCACCCATACGTCCCCACCCCGCGGCGCCGCGCGATCGAACAGCACGTGACGTCCGTCCGGCGACCAGACCGGATAGTCGATCCGCGCATCCGGCGTGGGAAACTCGAACACCCGCCTCGGCGGCGAGCCGTCCACCGGGTACGCGAACAGCGTGCGATGGCCGCGAACGTCCATGATGATCGACTGGTCGGGCGACCACGACATGTGCCCGCCGCTCTGGACCTCGGGCATCGGCGCCAGCGAGCCATCTTCCACGTTGACCCGCAGGATGCTGTCGGCCCGATAGACCAGGCTCCGGCCGTCCTTGCTCCACCGGATGAAGTGGCCGCCGGCGCCGGTCGAGGTGAGCCGCCGCTGGCCGGTGCCGTCGGCGTTCATGAGCCACACGTCGGTGCGCCCCAGCCGATCGGACAGGAACGCGATCGACAGCCCGTCGGGCGAATAGAACGGGTTGATGTCCATGGCCGGGTCACTGGTCAGCCGCACCAGACGCCCGTCCTCCACCGACACCGACCACACGTCGAGGCTGCCGGCCCGCGCCGAAAAGAAGACCAGGGTGCGTCCGTCGGGCGCCCACTGCGGCTGGTAGTCGCCTCCCGCGCCGGTGGTGAGCTGGCGGTCGCTGCCGCTCGCAACGTCGTGCAGCCAGATGTTCATCTCACCGAGCCGGTCGGAGTTGAACGCGATGGTCCGACCGTCCGGCGACCAGGACCCGCGACTCTCGACCCGGGTGGTCACGATCACCGGCTCGGGCGGACCGGTGGCCGCGCCCGTGGTGGGTGACACCGGGAGCTGCCATACGTCCGAATTGAGTCCTCGCACCGCGAACGCGAGGCGGCGCCCGTCGGGCGCGGGTGCGGGCTCGACATCGGCACCGGCCCCGGTCGTGAGCTGCTCCCGCACGCCGGCGCGGCCGTTCGCGTCGACCTGCTGGCGCCACACGTTCATCCCGCCGCCGCGATCCGACGAGTAGTAGATCCACCGCCCGTCGGGCGACCACGCCGGATCGAGCTCGGCGGGTGCATCCTGCGTGAACCGGACGGTCGCGGCCGAGGCGACGTCGGCGGTGAGCAGGTCGGAGGTGGTGCCTTCGATCCGCCGGAACACGAGACGGCGGCCGTCGGGCGACCAGCGGGGGCCGGCGTGGATGACCGCCTCGCTCGAGTCGGAGGTGAGCTGCCGAGGGTTGAGGCCCGCGGTGTCGCTGATCCAGACTCGCCGCGGGCCAGCCCAGGCCGCGTCGAACGCCAGGTGCGATCCGTCGGGCGACCACGCGGGGCCGAACGCGGCCATGACCAGCCGATTCATGGCGCCCGAGGCCACGTCTACCGTCCAGATGTCCCCGCCCTCGAAGTACCACCCATTGAGATCGCTGGGCGCGAGCTGCCCGCTGTCGGCCGAGGCCCGTACGAACGCGAGACGCCGTCCATCGGGCGACCACGCCGGCTGGATGTCGTCCCGCGTCTCGTGCGTGAGCCGCCGTTCTTCACCGGTCGCGAGCGTCCGCACGAAGATCTGGCGGTACCCGTCGGCCTCGGCCACGTAGGCCAGCCGGCTCCCGTCGGGCGACCAGGCCGGCCACTCCTCGACGCCCTCGCCGGTGGTGAGCTGGACCATGCGGCGGTTGAATCCCGACGCGATGGCGCCGGTGGAACCGCCCGCCTCGGCGGCACCTCCGGTCCGGCGAGCCAGCGCGATGACCCCGACCGTGATCGCGAGCAGGGCGAGCCCGCCCAGCGCCAGCGGCAGCGGCCGGACCCACGGACCGCGGTCGTCTCCCGCTCCGAGCGCCTCGAGCGCCGCGAGCAGCTCGGTCGCGCCGGCATAGCGGTCCCCGGGCGACTTGGCCATCGCCTTCCGGACCACCCGCTCGACCGCTGCCGGCACCTTGCGCCCGCCGCTGCTCATCGGCGGTGGCGCCTCGGTCAGGTGGCGGGCCACGATCGCGTGGGGAGTCGTGCCGGTGAACGGCGGCCGCCCTGCCAGCATCTCGTACAGCACGCAGCCCAGGGAATAGATGTCGCTTCGGCCGTCCACCTCCGCCTCGGCGCTCGCCTGCTCCGGGCTCATGTAGCTGGGGGTTCCCACGACCATGCCGCCGGTGGTGAGTCGCTCGCTGCCGCCCTCGCTGCTGCGCGCGATGCCGAAGTCGGCCACCAGGGTGCTGCCGTCCCCGGTGAGGAGGATGTTCTCGGGCTTCACGTCCCGGTGCACTACGCCTTGGGAGTGCGCGTACGCCAGCGCCTGGCCCGCCTCGCGCGCAATGCGGAGCGCCTCGGGGATGGTGAGGGCCGGCTCGCGCTCGAGCCGTTGCCGCAGGGTCTCTCCCTCGACGTACGGCATGGTAAACCAGAGCCGGCCGGCAGTGCTCCCGGAGTCGAACACGGGCAGGATGTGGGGATGCTGTAGCCGCGCGGCGGTGTCGATCTCACGCAGGAATCGCTCGGGGCCGAGCTCGGCGCCCACCGATTCGCGCAGCACCTTGAGCGCCACGGGCCGGCGATGCCGCAGCTCGCGCGCCAGGTACACGGTGGCCATGCCGCCGCGGCCGAGCTGGCGCTCGACCACGTAAGTGGGCGCCAGCGCGTCGAAGAAGGAGGCGTCGTCGGCGATCATCGGGGCCACCGCTCGGTGAACACCAGCAGGGCCGCCAGCAGCGGTCCGTGCAGCACGATGGCCGCGGGGGCCAGGGCCCAGAGCGCCCGCCGCTCCAGCCAGCGCTCTCGCCCGGCGCGGCGCAGCAGGTAGACGGAGAACGGCAGATTGAGCAGCAGCGCCGTCACCAGTCCCGGCGCGTAGCCGCCGAACAGCACCACGGCGGCCGCCAGGTGCCATAGAGCATTGAGCAGCACCGTGGCCTGGATCAGGAGCACCAGCCACAGCGCCACCGCGCTGTCGGGGCGCTGGAAGGCCCACCACGTCACGATGAACGCCACACCGGTGACGACCGCGAGGGCGCCCCCCACCTGACCGGTGGTGAGCGGCGCGATCAGCGCCTGCCAGGCGGCGGGAAGTCGGTACAGCACGAACGGGAGGTATCGGGGGAAGAACAGCGCCTCCTCGGTGTTATGGAGGGCGAGGAGGATGGGAACCAGCCACAGGACCGGTCGGGGAGGCATTACCACCAATGTAGGTCTGGCCCCGATGGCATGGGAGAACCATGGGTCCCGGCCTGGCGCGCCTCTTGCCCCTCCGGCGCCCCTTCCTGTTCCAGGTGTCGACCCAATGCGGAGATACCGACTCATGCGTAGCGACCGGATGCAGCGCCTGCTCGCGGTTTGCGGCGCTTTCCTGCTGTCAGCTTGCGGCGCGCACTACGCGCAGGTTCCTGCACGGCTGCAGCTCGAACCGTACGGTCGGCTCGCGCTGGTCACCTTCAGCACCGACCGCGCCGGTGGCGATTCTCTCGACGCGCTAGCCACCCGGCACTTCGCCGAGGCGCTGCTGGCGAGCCAGTCGCACATCGAGCTGGTGGAGCTCGGGCTGTCCGACTCGACCGTGCGCCGCTTCGGGCCGGCCGCCGACCCGGCCGCGCTGGCCCAGGCCCTGGGCCGGGACCGGGACGTCGCGGCCGTGTTCCTGGGCCGGCTCAACATGTCGAACGTGAAGCCGCGCGGGGTCGTGGCCAGCGTGCGGGATCTCAGGGTCGGCGCCGACGTCTCGGGCGAGCTCACGGTGAGCCTGGTGAGCGCGCGGACCGGTGGGACCGTGTGGCGGTCGAGCGCGGCGGCCAGCCAGCAGGTGGGCCATGTCTCGCTGTCGGATGCGCACCCCTCGGTGGCCGTCCGCGACCCGGATGAGGCCAGCCGGGAGATCGTCCGCCAGCTCGTGACGGGCGTGACCCGAGACCTCCGACCGACCTGGGTCAAGCAGTAGGGTTGGGCGCCGGCCAACGGGCGGAGGTCATCCGGCCTCCGCCATCATTCGTCCGGCAATCTCCTTCACGATCTTCGCCGCCACCGTCGCGGTCATCCCGCCCACGTCCCGATCGGGGTTGTACTCCACGACGTCCGCTCCCACCAGCATGCCCCCCAGCTCCTGGATCAGGCCCAACAGCTCCCGAGTGGCGAGCCCGCCCGGCTCCTGGTGGCTCACGCCCGGGGCGTACGCCGGATCGAGTCCATCGAGGTCGATCGAGAGATAGACCTTGCCGCTGGTGCGGGGTCGCGCGCCGGCGAGCCAGGTCGCCATGTCGATGACTTCGACGCCGAATCGGTCGGCCTGCGCGCGCTGGTGACGGTTCATGGTGCGGATCCCGACCTGCACCAGCCGCACCGCCAGCCCTTCCTCCATGATCCGCGCGAACGGGCACGCGTGCGAGTAACGGTCTCCCTCGAATTCGTCGTACAGATCCGGATGCGCGTCGATGTGCAGGATGGTGAGCGGCGCGATCGAGCGTGCCACCGCGCGCACCAGGGGATAGGTAACCGAGTGGTCGCCGCCCAGCGCGATCGGCCGGTAGCCGGCAGCCATCACCTCGACGACACCGGCCTCGATGAGGTCCCTCGCCTCGGGGCGTGGCGGGAGCGCCAGGTCGCCGGCGTCGGTGAGGCCGCCGGCGCCCCGTATGTCGCGCAGCCCCTGGGCCCACGAATTGGATGCGGGCGAGTGGAGCGCCGAGCGGATCACCGCCGGCGCCCCGGAGGCGCCCTGCAGGAACGATGAACTGGCATCGTACGGCAGCCCGATGAGCGTCGGCGCGCCGGTCATCCGATCGCGGCCTCCGCGAGCGAGGCATGCTCGCGCAGGATCCTGAGCGCGAGATCGATGGTCCGGCGGTGGGTCCGGAACGCGAGGGCCACCATCCGCAGGGTGAAGCGGCCATCCAGCATCGTCGAGGAGAGGAAGATCCGGCCGTCGTGCCGCACGCTCTCCACGATCCGCTGGTTGATCGCGTTCGCCCGCTCGAGCGTCGCGCCCGGGGGCGCCCAGCGATAGGTGACGATGGAGAGATCGGGAGCCGGTCCCACCTCGAATCCCAGCGCCCGCGCCTCCGCGTGGAAATACCGGGCGAGCAGCAGCTTCTCCTCCAGCGCCGCACGGAACGGCCGCACTCCTACCAGCATCAGGGGGAGCCACATGCGGAGCCCGCGGAAGTGCTTGGTCAGCTCGGGCGAGAGATCGGCGGGCGAGAGCTCGGTCGGATCGCGCACCGCGTCCTGCATATAAGGGCCGGAGTACTCGTGCGCGGCCACCAGCGTGGCCGCATCGCGACAGATCACCACGCCCGCGCCGTACGGCATGAACAGCCCCTTGTGCGGGTCGAGCACGACCGAATCGGAGTCCCCGATGCCCGCCAGCGCGCGGCGACCCTGGTCGGTGAGCAGAAAGAACCCGCCGTAGGCGGCGTCCACGTGGAACCAGCATCGCTCCCGCCGCGCTATCGCGCCGATGTCCCCGATCGGATCGACCGCCCCGGTGTCCACCGTGCCCGCCGACGCTACGACCAGCCAGGGCGTGAGACCGGACGCCCGGTCCGCCGCGATGGCCGCGGCCAAGGCGTCGGGCCGCATCCGGTGACCGTCGTCGATCGCGACGTAGCGGAGCGTGGCCTGGCCCAGACCCGCGATGCGAAGCGATTTCTGGAGGCAGTGGTGCGCCTGCGTGGTGAGATAGACCACCGCGCGCGCTACGGTCCCGCCCGCGATGCCGTGCGCGTCACGCGCGGCACAGATGGCCGCGAGCGTGGCGATGCTGCCGCCGGAGGCGATGGCGCCTGCCGCGCGTGGCGGGTAGCCCACCAGGTCGGCGATCCACCGCACCAGCATGTTCTCCATCCGGACCGCGCCCGGCCCGGCGAAGAACACGCCCGCGTACTTGTCACTCACGGCCGCGATGTAGTCGCCGATGGCGGAATGGTAGAGTCCGCCACCCGGGATGTAGGCCAGGTGCCCACCCGAGGCCGGGTTCGCGCCGGGCCGGAGCACCTCGCGCTCGAGCAGCGCCATCGCCTGCGCCAGCGGCATCCCCTGCTCGCGGATCGGCGCGTCGAGCAGCCCGAGGCCCTTACCATCAGTTTCCTGGAAGGCACGGAGGGTGCCGAGTCGGCGAAGGAACCGCTCGGACCACGCGACGGCGGCGGTGCGGATCTGACGCCGTCGTCCCGCCCCGGGATCGAGCGGCCGCGCGGCTCGCTCGAGGCGACGCAGCTCGGCAAGCAGCGCGGCGCGCTCGGCCTCGGAGGGTGCCGTGAGGGAGGAGGTCATCAGGGCTCGAACTTAATGGGGATTGGAAGCGTCGGGCCTCATCTCGAACGCCGCGAGTCACCCTGAGCGAAGCGAAGGGGGCATGCGTCGGGGCATGCCCCCTTCACTGCGTTCAGGGTGACTCGCCGCGCGCGGGATGAGCCCAGCGCGTCACTCCGCCTGCACCGGGACCCGGTGCCAGGCATTGTTGGCGTACCCTTTCACGTTCCAGGTGTCCCACACGGCGGCCGGCTGGGTGGCGCCCGAGGTGTCGCTCGCGCGCACCGCGAGCATATGCCGGCCCCGCGGAAGGTCAAGCGTCACTTCCCACAGGCTCCAGGTCCACGCGGAGCCCGGCACCGCGATCTCGGCGTGCTGCCACTCGGAGCCGCCGTTGGGGCTCACCTCCACGGCGGTGATCGCGCGGCCCCCCGCGCCCATCGCCCAGCCGCGCACCCGCACCCGCCCGGCGGCGACGGTCTGGTCGCGCGTCGGCTCGAGGATGACCGCGTTGAGCGGCACCTCGCTCAGCGCGGTCCCGGCGGAGACGTCGCGCGGATCGCGGTGGTTCACCTGGTACTGCACCCGATACGCCTTGGTCTGAAAGTAGTTCTGGGACGGTTCAGTGGTCACGTTCACCCGCCCCAGCCACTTCACGCTGCGCGCGCCGATCCATCCCGGCACCACCGCCCGGAGCGGGAATCCGTGGTCGGGCGGCAGCGGCGCGCCGTTGAGCTCGACGGCCAGCACCACGTCCGGGCTCAGCGCCTTCTCGATGTCGATGGATCCGCCGAACCCGAAGCGCTGTCCCTGGCGCTCGACGCTGTCCAGTCCGACGAACTCCACGAACCGCGCCTCGGGCCTGATGCCCGCCTCCCGCAGCACGCTGGCGAGCGCCACGCCGCGCCAGCATCCCGTGCTGATCGGCTCCGGTCCCCAGGGCAGCTCGCCCGGCAGCGGGCCGATCGCGTAGTACTCGTCACGCCGGAGGCCGGCGCACACCATGGTGGCCGGCACCTCGTGCCGCGGGAAGCCGGTGAGGTCATCGAGCGAGAGCCGGAGCGCACGCTCGACCAGGCCCCCGACTTCGAGTCGCCAGGTACGGGGATCGATGGTCGGCGTGGCGGCGTGGCTTCGGGTGAAGAAACAATCCGTGGAAGTCAGGAGATCGTCCTGGCGGATGGGCCAGGGCGCGGAGTTGAGGCCTTCGGGGTCGTGAACCAAGCGGCGGCCGGTGGTCATGACACTCCAGGTGCGGGATCGCGGCGTGGGCCGAATGGTCGCCGCGGGGCGCGCGGCGGTCAAGCGGCCGATAGGGCGATAGGGCGATAGGGCGATAGGGCGGTGCCGCCTCTCGGACGACGCACCCGCCCGATCTACCTTGAGGGTTCCGGGACATAGCCCCGGAGCTCCCGCACCCACCAGGCGCCCGTCTTGCGCCGCTCCGACCAGGTGGTAAACCGGTAATCGTAGAAGGCGAAGCGAATGAATCGCGGCGGAGCGCCGTGGAACGGATCAGGTCCGACCAGCGCGGCCACGGCCGGCGTGCCCGCCCGGAGTCCTCGCGACAGCGACTCCAGCAGCGGCAGCCCGCGCATCGGGTCGAGCGCCGCGAACCAGAGCTGCCAGTCGAGCCGGGGATGATAGGGCTCGACGAAGGCCGGCGCGCGGTTCACCGGTCCCGGCTTGTAGCGCAGGTCCCAGGGCAGCCAGTGCGTGCTGTCGACGCTGGCCTCCATGATGATCTCCGGGCGTTCGGTGGTCATGACCCGGAACAGCCCGTAGCCGTTGAACGAGCGGAGCGGCGCCACCCAGTCGAGCAGGGTCGCGCCCCAGCGCGGCACCATCGCCGACCCTCCCGCGGCCGCGCTGGTATAGCCCAGCTCGGCCCAGCCGCTGAGCGCGCTCAGGAGCCCGATGAGACACCCGAGCCCCACCACCACCGCGTGCCGCCAGGGCGGGCCCGGCGCTCGCGACCCGAGGCGCCGCGGGATCAGCCGACCCAGCACCCGGTCGTCCAGCGCCGGCACACACAGCACGACCGCCAGCAGGTTGAAGAACCCGTAGTTCCCGGTGAGGGCGATGCCGGCCTGCAGCAGCACCAGCGCGGCGACGCCCGCGTACCGGAGGGCGCGGAGCCGGTCGGGCACGAACAGCAGCCACGGCGCGCCGAGCTCGATCGCGAACATGATCGCCGTCTGCGCTCGATGGACGCCGGGCGGCAGCTGATGGGCGTACCAGCCGACCCAGGTCGGCAGCGGCTGGGTCTCGAAGTGGTAGTCCAGCGCGGTGAGGTGCCGCCAGGTCGGATCGCCACTCAACAGCTTGGTGGCGCCCGAGAGGAACATCAGCTTGAACAGCAGGAATACGAGCAGCCAGCGACCCAGAACCGACGGCGGTGGGAGCTCGCGCCGCGGACGCCAGCCGGGCGGAGCCCACAGCACCGCGAGCACGCCGGTCTCGAGCAGCAGCGCATCCCACTGGAACGACAGGAAATCCTGGCCCGCGACCGACAGCGACAGGTAGAGCAGCCAGGCGCCCACGAGCGCGGCTCTCGTCGCGACCCCGGCGATGACGAGGATCCCGAGCGCCACTCCGACCCACGCGACGAGGCGAAGCGCCGAGTCCCCCGCGCCGAGCCAGAAGATGGTGGGCAACTGCCGGTAGGCGGACCCGCCGTAGATCGAGCGCGCCCAGTCGAGATACGATCCCGCCGGCTCGAGGCCGCGGGGCCCGATGAGGCCGGCCACCTGCACCGCCAGCGACCCGAACGCGATGGCGTACACGAGGCCCAGCAGCCGCAGAAAAAGCCAGCGGGTGAGCTGGAGTCCGGTCGCTAGCGGGTCAGGCTCAGCCATAGCACCGCGCCAACCGCGCCCAGCGCCACCAGACGCAGCAGCAGAATCGCCGCGGCGGGCGCGCCCATCAGGGCCGCGAACACCAGGGCGGTCATCGCCACCAGGCTCGCGACCATACAGGCGAGCCGCCACCCCTCTCGCCGGAGCCGCCGCTCCAACGCTCCTCGCTCGGCCATGGGACGCGCCGCGATCGCGGTCCGGGCGCGGGACCAGCGGCGCGACCCGCGCTGGACCGTCAGAACGCTGAGCGCGGCGAAAAAGACGAACAGGGCCCACCAGAAGCGGAAGTCGCGCACTTCGCCCTCGAGTCATCCTGAGCGCAGCGAAGGAGCCGTAGCCTGACGCATGGCCTCTTCGCGGAGTCTACCCTGGGCGAAGCCAGGGCTCAGGGTGACTCGAGGCCGGAGCCTAGCTCGCCTTGGGCTTCCACAGCGCCGCGTCCAGAATGGACCACAGGTGAACGATCCATCCCATGAGGATGAACCACAGCGCCGCCGCCAGGCAGAACTGGATCACCGCCATGATCAGACGCCCCTGGAGCAGCTGCCCGAGCCCCGGGATGAAGAAGCTCGCCAGTGCGGCGATCACGTTCCCCGTCGAGCCTTGACCGGCCATCGCGTCCCTCTTCAGGTAGGTGAAGTCCGCCGGATCCGTCGCGCTCCAGAGGCGGCGCCGATAGCTGCAGTCGGCCTGCGGGCCGTCTCCGCAGCTGTTGATAGGTCCGGTCGGTCTGCCGGCCATCTCCGCACCTGCTGAACGCTCCGATCGGCCTGCCGGCCGTCTCTCGCAAAGGTAGGGCGTAGCACCCGACCCAGACAGGGTCAGTCGAGCCGGCACCTCCCTGCGCGGCGCCCTATCTTTCGTCAGCGCGTCTGGGAGCGGTGATGGATTGGTTCTCCGCGCCGGATTACCGGCTCACTCGATGGGTGCTCGAGCGTGGCATCGGGCTCATCTATCTCGTCGCGTTCGCGGTCGCCCTGAACCAGTTTCCGGCCCTGCTCGGTGAACACGGCCTCATGCCCGCCCCGCGGTTCCTCCGGCGGGTGAGCTTCCGCGAATTTCCCAGCCTGTTTCACCTTCGATACTCCGATCGCCTGCTGCGTCTCGCGGCCTGGACCGGGATCGCCCTCTCGGCGGCGCTGGTGGCGGGGCTGCCCCAGCGCGGACCGCTGTGGCTCCCGATGCTCGCCTGGCTCGTGCTCTGGGTGCTGTATCTCTCGATCGTCAACATCGGCCAGGTGTTCTACTCGTTCGGGTGGGAGTCCATCCTGCTCGAGGCGGGGTTCTTCGCCATCTTCCTGGGCAACGCGCGCACGGTACCGGCGTTCCCCGTGCTGCTGCTGTTCCGCTGGCTCGCGCTCCGCGTCGAGCTGGGGGCCGGCCTCATCAAGCTCCGAGGCGATCCCTGCTGGCGCGACCTCACCTGCATGAACTATCACCACGAAACCCAGCCCATTCCGAATCCGCTCAGCCGGTACGTCCACCTCCTGCCGCAGGTGTTTCATCGCGCCGAGGTCGTAGGCAACTACGTGGCGCAGCTCGGCGCGCCCTTCCTGCTCTTCCTTCCGCAGCCGGTCGCCGGAATCGGCGCGCTCCTCATGCTCGGCACCCAGGCCTACCTGGTGCTGAGCGGGAACTACGCGTGGCTCAACGTGCTGACGATGGTGGTCGCCGCGTCGGCCGTGCCCGATGCCTTCCTCCGCCCTCTGTGGCCGGCCTCCACCCCGATCACGCTGGTGCCGCCACCCGTATGGTTCGTGGCTCTGGTCCTGCTGGTGTCGGCGACGGTGGCGGTGCTGAGCTACTGGCCGGTGGCCAATCTGTTCGCCCGCCGCCAGCTCATGAACTACGCGTTCAACCGGCTGCACCTGGTGGGAACCTACGGCGCGTTCGGCAGCATCACGCGGGAGCGCTATGAGATCGTGATCGAAGGCACCAGCGCGGCGACGCTGTCGCCCGAGGCGGAGTGGCGGGAGTACGAGCTCAAGGCCAAGCCCGGCGATCCCTGGCGCCGGCCGCGCCAGGTCGCGCCGTACCACCTGCGGCTCGACTGGCTCATGTGGTTCGCGGCCCTCTCCCCCAGTTACGCCGAGCCGTGGTTCCGCGAGATGGTGGGCCGGCTGCTGGCGGGCGATCGGCAGGTCCTCCGGCTGCTGGGACGGAACCCCTTCCCCGATGCGCCGCCGATCTGGATTCGAGCCCGGTACTACCACTATCGCTTCACCACTCGGGCCGAGCATCGCACCACGGGCGCATGGTGGTCCCGCGAGCTCGCGGGTGACTTTCTCGCGCCCGTCACGCTGGCAAGGCGGAGGCCGTAAGATCGCCACCTACCAGCTGTCCGCCCTCCAGTTTGAGCGCAAGAATCGGGGCGCGACTCAGGTCTCCATCCAATACTATGTCGGCGTCAGCAACGCTCGCGCTGGACGACGCGGGCCATGGATCAGAACGTCTCGATGCGAAAGGACCGCTCATGGCGAAGCTCACCTCGAACCCGACCTCCGCGGCCACCGGCCCGTGGCGGCCCTCCCGGGAACTGGAAGACACGATCCGGTTCGCCGCCGGCCGCTGCAGCCTCGGCGCGCTGGTCGTGGCGCGGAGCGGCCGCGGGTTGTGTGCCATTCTGCTGGGCGATGAGTCCGAGGCGCTGATCGGCGATCTTCGGCGCCAATACCCCCACGCCGTCGATGCCGGCCGCGATGCCGATCTGGCCGATGCGCTGGACCGCGTCGCGACCCTCGTCGAGAACCCGGCGGCGGAGCTGGGGCTTCCGCTCGACCTTCGCGGCAGCGACTTCATGCGGGAGGTCTGGCAGGCGCTGCGTGACATTCCGGCCGGCGCGACCGCGAGCTACGGCGAGGTGGCGCGCCGCATCGGCGCGCCCGCGTCGGCTCGAGCGGTGGCGCGGGCCTGCGCCACCAATCCGCTCGCGGTCGCGATTCCGTGCCACCGCGTCGTACGTGCCGACGGCGGCCTGTCGGGCTATCGCTGGGGCGTCGAGCGCAAGCGCGCGCTCCTCGCCCGCGAGGGGGGACGATGACCGCGGCCGCCGGCATCGGCGGCGGGCCGCTCGTCGCGGCGGACTGGGATCGGGTCGCGCGGGACCTCGACGACTACGGCTGCGCCGTGCTGGAGCACGTGCTGTCCCCGGCGCAGTGTCGCGCTCTCGCGCAGCTCTACCCGGAGGGGTCGCGGTTCCGGAGCCGCGTGGTCATGGCCCGCCACGGTTTCGGCCGGGGCGAGTACCAGTACTTCCGGTATCCCCTTCCCGAGCCGATCGCCGAGCTGCGGAGCGCGGTGTACCCGCGCCTCGCGCCCATCGCCAACCGATGGAACGAGGCGATGGGCCTGGAGCCCCGCTATCCCGGCACTCATGCCGACTATCTCGCCCGCTGCCACGCGGCCGGCCAGCGCAAGCCTACCCCGCTCCTGCTCCATTACGAAGCCGGCGACTACAACTGCCTGCATCAGGATCTGTACGGCGCCCATGTGTTTCCGCTGCAGCTCGCGGTCCTGCTCTCGGAGCCCGGGCGAGACTTCACGGGCGGCGAGTTCGTGATGACGGAGCAGCGTCCTCGCATGCAGTCCCGAGCGGAGGTCGTTGCCCTGCGGCAGGGTGACGGCGTGGTCTTCGCGGTGCATCACCGTCCGATGCGAGGCACCCGGGGGACCTATCGGGTGAACCTGCGTCACGGGGTGAGTCGGATCCGGTCCGGCCGGCGCTACACCGTCGGCGTCATCTTCCACGACGCGGAGTGATCTCTCCGTCCCAGCCGTGGACGCCGATGCGGCAGCGTCGGACGGACCTCCCCCTTGCATCCGGCGGCCCGACCCCGGAAACTCCGCCGCGGAAACTCGCCCTGCGGAAACTCCGCCATGCGTTCGGGCGTAGGATGGGCCGGTCTTCCATTCCGATGTCCATTCTCCCCGGAGGTCAGGTGCGTTCCGTTGCCGCTTTGCTGCCGCTCGTCCTGCTCGCTGCACCCAGCACGCCACCCGCGCCGCGCGACGGCGCCGACCTGGTACGCCAGATGCACGCCCGCTACGAGGGCAGCTGGTACCGCACCCTGACCTTCACTCAGACGACCACCTTTCCCGGCGAGCCGGCCCAGACCTGGTACGAGGCCGCCAGCATCCCGGGCAGGCTGCGAATCGATATCGCCCCGCTCGACAGCATGACCGCCATCCTGTTCATCGGCGATTCGACCATCGTGTTCAAGCACGGCGCGCGCGTCAACGCGCGCCGTGATCGCAATCTGCTCATGACGCTGGGATTCGACGTTTACCGGCAGCCCGTGGACACGACCGCGGCGCAGCTGGCGGCGGCCGGCATCGATCTCGGCAAGGTGCACGAAGATCGGTGGCACGGCACCAAGGTGTGGGTGGTGGGAGCGGACCGGGGTGACACCACCAGCAGCCAGTTCTGGATCGAGCAGGATCGCCTGCTCTTCGTCCGCCTCATCGAGGCGCACGCCGCCAAGCAGGCTGGCGCGCCGGCCGACCTCCTCGACATCACCTTCGAGAACTACCAGCGCCTCGCCCGGGCCTGGGTGGCCCCCAAGGTGGTGATCAAGCTCAACGGCCAGGAGGTACAGCGGGAGGAGTACCGCGACATCGAGGCCGACCGGCCGCTGCCGGCCGATCTGTACGACACCGGCACCTACCGCCCGGCAGCCTGGATCGTCACGCCGTAGGCCACTTCACGGCTCGACGATGACGTGCCCCGTCATGAAGGGGTGCGGCGTGCAGTGATACGCGTAGTCGCCCGGCCGGTCGAATACCCGCTCGTACGACCCGCCGGGGTCGATGAGGCCGGAGTCGAAGCTCCCGTCGTCCGCGGTGACGGAGTGCTGGAGCTGGTCGTTGTTGGTCCAACGCACGGTGGTCCCGGCGCGGACGCGAACCACTTTGGCGTCGAATGCCAGATTGGCGATTCGCACGGCCGTGGCTCCCCGCGTGGCCGTGACCCCCGGCGCGGCCGGCGCGGCGCGCTGCGTGGTATCGACGGCGGCCGGTTTGGCGGCCCGGCGGCCGAAGTAGCGCGACAGGGTGAACGGGATGGTGAACTCGAAGCCGGCCATGTGCACCCCGTGCACCCCGCGGGAGGAGCCCTCGATCGAGGCGCTCTGGGTGTTGGTGACCTGGATCGAGAACGTGTGAGGGCTGTAGGGAACCCGGAGCTGCGCGCCCGCGCCCCAGGCGGTGCCCAGGCCGGCGTTGTCGGGCCCGTTCACGATGCCGAATACATCCCCCGCGAGGCTCAGCCAGCTGGTTACCCGCACCACGGCGCCCGAGCCCACGCCCCAGAGCGAGCGCTGCACGTCGTATGCGTTGGTCATCCCGCGCACCGTCCCCAGCAGCCGCACCCGACCGAACCGCCGGCCGACCGTCACCTCGCCGTCCACGCTCTGGGGGGCGAAGGCGTAGCCCGCCGTGGCCGTGAGGTCGAGCGGCGCGCCCCTGGTCTCGCGCAGCACCGGCCGCCGGAGCGCCAGCTGATACTCGTTGGGGATGCCGGTGAAGACCGTCGAGTTGGTGGCGTAATCGAGATCGAGGTTGAACCCGTACGGGAGCCCGGTGGCCAGCCGGAAGTTCGGGAAGCTGGTCACCTTGCGGGCGGGCGGCGGGCTCACCTCGAACCGGTGCAGGAAGTTGAACTGCAGCACGCCGACGGGCACGGTCCACCCGTCGTCGAGGTTAGGCGTGCGGTCCACCACGCCCTGCGCCGCGGCCGGCGGCGCCGCGAGGGCCGCGAGGAAGGCGGCGAGCGCGAGCCCGCGTCTCACTGAGCCGTCACCGTCAAGGTGCCGTGCATGAAGGGATGAATGCGGCAGGTGTAGGTATAGGTGCCGGGCGCGCCCGCGGTGAACTGGAACGTCTGCCCCTGCCCCAACGCGCTCGAGTCGAAGGTGTGGCCGTCATCCGAGGACACGGTGTGCTGCACGGCGTCCGTGTTGGTCCAGGTAACCGTCGTGCCGCTCACGACGCTCAGGTTGGGCGGCACGAACGCGAAGTTCTGGATGGAGACCGCGTCGCCGCTCATAGGGGCATCGGGCGCGGTGGCCGGGCGATCGCTGAAGCAGCCCGCCAGCGCGCCGGCCAGCACGGCGGCGCCGGCGGACCGGATCATTGGTCCGGCCCCCCTGCGGCGCGTGGCCGACGCCAGCGGCGATCGCATCGGTCTATTGCACCACGACGATGCCTGTCATAGCCGACCCATGCACGGCGCACTGGTAGTGATAGGTGCCGGCCTGGGTGAAGGTGAACGAGTACGTCATGCCATCGCCGGTCATGATCCCGCTGCTGGTGAACCCCGGCGAGCCGATGGACTCCACGCTGTGTGAGTCGGCCCCGGTGTTGGTCCAGGTCCATGTGACCGTCTGCCCCACCGGCACCGTGTCCTGGGCTGGATTCATGGTGCCGTTGTGCGCGCTCTCGAAAAAGATCTCGCCCACGATGACCGCGCCCACCGGGCCGCCGCCTGGGCCGTTGCCGCCACTCGTGCCGGTGCCGGTGGTAGGCCCGGTGCTGTTGCTGGAGCACCCGATCGCTGCGGCCGCGGCCAGCAGCCAGGTGCGGGATATACGCATGGATCTTCTCCTCCACTTCGTGCTGCGGCGTCTTGCCCGCGCCGCGCGGCTGGCGACCTTGTCGACCTGCTCAAGCCCTACGGCCTCACCCA
>DATEJD010000103.1:0-20072 GCA_035278325.1 Gemmatimonadales bacterium
GTCTGGGCATGCCCCCTTCGCTTCGCTCAGGGTGACTCCCGCTCACCCGTCAACCCCCGGCCCGCTCACGCCGCGGCACTCAGCACCCTCGCCACCCGCCGAAGGTCCGCGAAGAACTCGCGCCGCGCCAGCTCCCGCGCGTCGGCCGGCGCCCGCAGCACCGACGACGGGTGCACCGTCGCGATTACCGTCCCCCAGTCGGATCTCACCGCTTTACCGCGCTGCTGCGTCACCTTGAACTTGGGGCCCAGCAGCGACTGAGCCGCGGTGGCCCCCAGCGCCACGATCACGCGCGGGCGCACCAGCCGGATCTCCTCCTCCAGCCACGGGTGACACGCGCGAATCTCGCCGGGAGCCGGTTTCTTGTGGAGCCGCCTGCGGGTCAGCTCTACCCGCACGAACTTGAAGTGCTTGACCGCGTTGGTGACGTACACGCGCGCGCGGTCGATGCCCGCCGCCGTGAGACCCTCGTCCAGCAGCCGCCCCGATGGCCCTACGAACGGGTGTCCCTGCCGATCCTCCTGGTCTCCCGGCTGCTCGCCCACCAGCATGACCTCGGCGCGCTTGGGCCCCTCGCCGAACACCGTCTGCGTGGCGTGCTTCCAGAGATCGCAGCCGCGGCAGCCGGCTGCCGCCTCGCGCAGGCGCTCGAGCGTCGGGTGCGGAGGAATGAACTCGGCGGCCGACACTAATCGCCTCCGAAGACCCCGGCGCGATCGAGCAACGCCACAGCGGCACCCACTACAGCCAGCCCCAGCAGCGTTCGCCCACGGGTGAGGCGGGTGGCGGTGTATCCGCTCGACGTCATGACATGTCCCGGGTAGCTCCCCCGCACCCGGCTGTCGCCTGGACGGGGGCTGAAGAGGGTGTCCACCAGCCGCGGCGGCCGGTCGCTTCGCTGTCCTTCGGCGGTCGCCTCCTTGAACCGGTCGCCCAGTCTCGGTGTGAACCGCTCGATCGTGTTGAGGAGCTTGGCGCCGCCCCCTACCAGCACGTTGCGCGCGGGCCGCTCGGCGCAGCTCAGGATCGCGCGCGCCACGACCTCGGGGGCGTAGACCGGCGGCGTATGCTTGGGCTCGACGCCCAGATAGCTCTTGGCGTGCTCGGGGTATGGTGTGTCGATTGACGCGGGCTGGATCAGCGTGACCGAAACGGGCGCCTCGGCGACCTCCAGCTCGAGCCGCAGCGAGTCGGTGAACCCCTTCACGGCGTGCTTGCTGGCGCTGTAGTGCCCCTGCAGCGGATAGCCGGTATCCGAGAGAATGCTGCCGACGTTGATGAGCGCGCCGCCGTGCGCCCTCAGGTGGGGCAGGGCGGCCAGCGTGCCGTGAACGACGCCCCAGTAATTGGTCTCGAACAGCCGCCGCGCGTCCATCAGCCCCACATCCTCGAGCCGCCCATAGATCGAGACGCCCGCGTTGTTGACCCAGGTGTCGAAGGTGCCGTACTCCTGGATTGCGCGCGCGGCCACCCGTTTCAGCGAGTCGAAGTCGGCGACATCCGCCGCCACATGGATCGCCCGGCCGCCGGCGGCACGGATCCGCTCGACTGCCTCCTGAAGATCCACCTCGTCGCGCGAGGTCAGGACCACTCGCGCGCCCCGGCGCGCGGCCATCTCGGCCGTGGCGAGGCCGATCCCGCTCGATGCGCCGGTGATCACGATGACCTGCTCACCCACCGGCTTGAGACTGACCTTCATTCCACCTCCGCTCCTTCGCGCTCAGGGCATGGTACACCCCCGAGCGGGATGCGGGAGGTGGTGTGGGTCACGCGCGCGGCGCGGGCCTGGTCAGAATGGCAGCCGCGCCGGCGAGCACCGCCGGAAAGAGCAGGGTGGCGAAGAGGAAGCCCCAAGGGGGAAGCTGGAGCACGGCAGAGAGCACCCTGGCGACGGCGGGAATGGGGCCGTGGAGCGCCGCGATGCCGAGCAGTGTCAGCCAGCCAGCAGCGGCACCGAGCATGGGAGTCGATATCGGCCGCCGATCCGAAGGAAGTACTCGCACCCATAGCGCCGCGACGAGCGGAACGGTCCACCAGCCGCCCAGGGCGGTGCCTACCGCCGTAAGCGCGGCGAACAACCCGACACGGAACCCGCGCCTCACCGGCGCTTCCTGAGCAGCAACTCCGCCGACGCCTGCAGCTCGTCGGCGCTGTGCGGGAACCGAAGCGGTGCCAGCTCCCCATGCGTCCACTGTGCCAGGCGATCGTCGTACCGCGAGCTCACGGGATTGCCGCTCTGGCCACCCGGATAGGTGCCCCACCCGCGAACCTCGGGGCCGAGCTCCACCACCATCCGCCAGCTCGAGCCCTCGCTGCCCCCGGTCATGCTGGACGGACTCAGCGTCGATGGCCCGCCCGGCACCGCCAGCCCGCGCCGTGAGAGCGCCGGAAGCTGCAGCAGGTGCCAGATGTCGATCCGATGGACCCGCGACCACTGCCAGCCTCCCGACGCTGGTGGGCCGTAGGTCCCCACAGTCGCGAGATAGCCCTCGGCCAACGCGGTAGTCAGCACGTCGTCGCGCCGTTCGACCCGGTCGCGCGTGCTCCGCACGTCCCACCATGGATTCGCGGGGTCGTCGAGCAGAGCGAGGAGGGCCCCCGATCCGGGAGTGACGTCCGACGGCAGCTCGTCCCACAGGCGCGCGGCCAGCACGCGGAGCACGGCCTCGAACAGCACCGCACCCTCGTTGTCCAGCGTATACCGGCGGTCCCAGGCCGCGAGCCGCGCCGTCGCGCGCTGGACCAGCGTGTCCGTCGGCCTGGTCGCCGCGGCGCGGAGGAGATATGGAACGATGGTGTCCGCGCGGGGGCTCGCGGCATCGGTCTGCCAGCGCCGCATCGTCTCTGGCGTCACGGCGCTGTCGGCTCGAAGCAGCTGGTTGATCCGAAGGGCGCGCCATGGCGTGGGCCAATCGCTGCCCAGGTAGTGCCGCTGATCGCGCGGATCCTGTGGCTCCTGGTTCGCGGACGCGAGATAGCCCTGGGTCGGGGCGATCGCCTGCGGATACTCGGCGACCGTCCAGCTGCCGGCCCAGTCGCTCGCGCGAGTCGTGCCGTCCAGCAACTGGTCGCCGAACCCGTCACCCGCGCGGAGCGGAAACCGACCAGTCGAGCGGATCGCGATGGTGCCGGCGCGATCGGCCACCAGCATGTTCTGGGGCGGGGACTGATACGGTCGCATCGCGTCCAACCACTCGCGCGCGGTGCGGGCGTGGGCCGCGCGCTCGAAGGCCTGCCACTCGCTGGTGCCCTCGAGCGTCGTCCAGCGGAGCGAGATCCACCGCCGGCCAACCCGCTGCAGCGGTCCGCGATGAGTGAAGCGCAGGGTATCCACCGCGATCGTGTCGCCGGTCGGTCCCAGGTAGATCTCGGCCCTGAGCTCGAGCGGTACCCACGCGCCGTCCAGACGGTATCGCATCGGCCGCACCGAGTCGTCCACCGTCTCCGCCCATCGGTCCATCAGGTCCGCTTCCACGTTGGTGAAGCTCCAGGCGACATCGCGGGTGAAGCCGATCACGATCGTGGGCAGCCCGGGGATGGTCACGCCGTATTCGTCCAGCCCGTCGGGCACGACGAGATGCGCTTCGTACCAGATCGACGGAAGGGTCAGATCCAGGTGGGGATCGCCAGCCAGGAGCGCCGCGCCGTTCCGGGTGCGACTCGGCGCCACTGCCCAATTGTTGCTCCCGAGTTCGCGACGGATCGACGGCCGGGGTAACAGCGCCGCCATGGCCGCCGCCGCGGTGTCGGGCGCACCCGGCGGCGGCAGCACCAGCGGCAGGCGACGGGGCTCGCCGGCGGATGGTTGGATCGGCTCCTGGATGACGGCGTGCCGGGGGAACAGCGCCGCCGCGGCCGCGTCGCCCACCGCGCCGGCCGCCGCCAGGCGCTCGAGCTCCACCTGATTCCGGGTGAGCACGTAGCCCATCCGGAGCAGGACCTGCATGGTACGGATCGGGCTCCAGTGGGTGGGACGCCGGCCCAGCAGCCGATACTCGAGCGGCAGATCGCGCGCCGGCATGCTGTCGATGTAGGCGTTGATGCCGGCAGCGTAAGCCTCGAGCGTGGCGCGCTCCTGACCGGTGTCGGGTAGCTCGCGCGTCAATCGTTCGGCGGCCCTCGCCATGCCCAGCCGGCGCACCTCCCGGTCGGCCTCGAGCGCGGCCGGCCCCAGCAGCTCTGTCAGGGTGCCGCCGCCCGACCGGGCCTGCAGGTCGAGCTGGAACAGACGGTCGCGTGCCGTGACGTAGCCTAGCGCACGGATGGCGTCCAGCTCGGTGGACGCGAACACGTGAGGCACCGCGCGGTCGTCGTACACCACCCGCACATTCCCGTTCAGACCGGGGACCAATCCTTCCGACCGCATCGGAAGATTCGCCGAGGCGGCCAGGCCCCACGCGCCACGCCAGGGATCCAGCAGCGGTCCGACGGGCGGGACCCGACCGGCGCCACGGGCGCCGACCCAGAGCAACGCGGCGAGCACCAGGCCCGCCGCGAGTCGGGGTGCGACCGGATTCCGTTGCCTGGACCGGGGCACGATCAGCATGGGGGAGCAATCTGGCGGCTCGCGCGCGGAGGTGCGAGTGCGTCAGGGGGCCTCGCCCTGGCGGGCGAGCCCGGCGACCTGCTGTCGCGTGGTTCAGCTACTCGAGGTCCTCATCCTCCGCATCGTCATCATCATTCTCCGCATCGTCATCGGGGTGGAGATAGGCCTCAGCCGCCACTGAGCGCCTATTCCGCCTCGACGACCGGCACGTCCACCAGGTGCTCCGACAGGAACCACACCTGCATCTCGTTGGTGCGGATCACGTCGCTCACGAGCAGGTCGTTGGTACCATCGTCGCCCGCCTGGTCCGCCTCGTCGGCCGCGTCTCGAGCGAAGGTCAGGATCAGCTCGTGAGCCTCGAGCAGCCGGGAGATCTGGACCGGTACCTCCTCGCGCCCGCGCGGGGGTCGGGGGATGCGGGTTTCCTCTCCTACGTCCGCCCCCATTGCCAGGCTGATGCCACCGAGCAGCTGAATCCGCTCGGCAATCTGGTCCACCAGCTTGTCCTGTTCCTCGTAGTGCTTGTCGAACAGGAGGTGCAGCTGGTAAAAGGTGTGGCCGGCCACCTGCCAGTGCGACTTCTTGTACAGATCACGCAGCGTGATCGTGTCGGCCAGGATCTGGTTGAGGTCATCCACACTCCGTTTGCACACCGACTCCTCGAGCCCGATCGGCAGCCGCGTGATCGTCCCGTACGCCTGCAGCTCGGGCGCGCGTTGCCCGGTCCGGGGCTTCGGATCGGGCCGTCCCGTATCCCGCTGACGCGGGCGCGACGCTACCGCCGATCGGCCCCCGCCGTTCCCTCGATGAACCACAGTTGCCTCCCGACTGAGTGAGCGAGCAATGCTAGGGGCATGCCCGCGGATGCCCCGTGACCCTGCTCACGGGTCCGGTCGCTGGGGGTGTTGTACGCGGAAAAAAGGCCGGCTGAGCGAGGCCGCTCAGCCGGCGAGGCGTGACTGCTGGATTACTGGCTGTCCTTCTTGATGTGGTCGGTGTGCTTCACCGTATCCACTTTGATGCTGGTATCCTTCTTCACGACGGTGGTGTCCTTGACGGTCCCGGACCTCACCGACGTATCCACACCCGAGCGCTCCCTGTCCAGCGCGCCGGATTCGTGGTCGGCCTTCTTGCAGCCACCCAGAAGTGCCACGATCGCCAAGCCTGCCGCGAGCTGCTTCCGCATATCGCCTCCTCCATCGCGTTGATTTTGCCTCCATTACGTAGCCAAGCTGCTACTGCGACGTGGGATATGCGGTGATCCCCTCACGGCGATCGGGGGTGATCCCCATCACGGGAGGTTGACGCAGCAACACGAAGGCCTCGCCGTGAGAGGCGAGGCCCTTGGGCCAGCAGGACTTGCATCGGTGCATCAGCGGTGGCGGCGGACTCTCGGTGTCGGTGTCACCCGCAGTGGACGACTGTCCGCGTCTCTCGGAAGGCCGCTCCAGATCTCCGGGTGCTGGTCGAACCACTCGCGCTCCTCTTCGGGCGCGTCATTCCAGCCGTTGTAGTCGCAAATCATCTTAGTACGCTCAGCCTTCCTCGCCACCCCCGTCCGGGGCGGCTCCGCCCTCGGACATCAGCATGCACCGTGCCACTTCTCAAGCCAACGCCCCGGTGCGGGGCTGGGTTCCCAGGCCGCTATTGTTTACGGCCATGCCCAGGCTTGCAGATCCGCTGCCCATCGATTCCGTCCTGCCGGCGCTTCGCGAGGCGCTCGAGACGGCCCGAATGGCCGTGCTGCAGGCGCCCCCGGGTGCAGGCAAGACCACCCGCGTGCCGCTGGCGCTGCTGAACGAGCGATGGCTTGGAACTCGTCGAATCGTGATGCTCGAGCCGCGGAGGCTGGCGGCCCGAGCCGCGGCCGCCCGCATGGCCGACACGCTGGGCGAGCGGGTTGGCGCCGGCGTTGGATATCGGATCAGGCACGATACCCGGGTGGGCCCCGAGACCCGCATCGAAGTCGTCACGGAAGGCGTCCTGACCCGCATGCTCCGCGGCGATCCGGGACTGGAGGGTACCGGGCTCGTGGTGTTCGACGAATTCCACGAGCGGAGTATCCATGCCGACCTGGGGCTCGCGCTGACGCTCCAATCCCGTTCGATCCTCCGACCCGATCTCCGGATTCTCATCATGTCGGCGACGCTCGAGGGCGAGCCGATCTCACGACTCCTGGGTGGCGCACCGATCGTGACCTCGGAAGGTCGGAGCTTTCCAGTCGAAACTCGTCACCTCCCGTCGCGAGAGGGTGTGCGGGTTGAGGCCCGGGTGGCGGCGGCCGTGCGCCGGGCGCTCGAGCACGACAGCGGCGATATCCTCGCATTTCTCCCCGGGGCAGCGGAGATTCGCCGCGCCGAGCGGTTGCTGCAGGACGTCGATGCGGAGGTGATCTCGCTCCACGGCAGCCTCTCACGCGAGCGCCAGGATCGCGCGCTGCGGCCGAGCCCCCCGGGGCGGCGGAAAGTGGTGCTCGCAACCTCGATCGCCGAGACCAGCCTCACGGTGGATGGCGTCCGCGTCGTGGTGGATGGAGGCCTGTCCCGCGTACCACGATACTCGCCGCGTAGCGGCATGACGCGCCTCGTCACCGTGCGCGTCTCTCGCGCCTCGGCCGATCAGCGCCGCGGCCGAGCCGGCCGACAAGGGCCGGGGGTGTGCTACCGCCTCTGGTCGCCGGCTGAGGAAGCCACCCTGCTGCCGCGGAACGCGCCCGAGATCCTCGAGGCCGATCTGGCTCCGCTCGCCCTCGACCTGGCCGACGCGGGCGTTGCCCAGCCGGGCGATCTCGCCTGGCTCGATCCCCCGCCCACCGCCGCGTTCGAGGAAGCGCGGCAGCTCCTGCGGAATCTCGGTGCCCTCGATGACGACGGGCGGATTACCGCGCACGGCCGCCGCATCGCCCGGTACGCGCTGCACCCGCGGCTGGCGCACATGGTGGTGCACGGGCGAGCGCTCGGGGCAGGGGACCTCGCTTGCGAGCTGGCCGTCCTCCTGACGGAGCGTGACCTGATGGGGCGCACTGACAGCCAGCCGGATGCCGACTTGAGCGGCCGGCTGGATCTGCTTCGGGGTAAGGCCCATCGCGTCGATGTCGACCGCGAAGCGCTTCGCCGGGCCCGAGCCGAAGTTCGCCTGTGCCGACAGGCGGTCAGCGATGGCAGCTCACCGCGCGCCGATGGTTCGCCGCCCTCGGCGGGACTGGTGCTCGCTCTTGCCTATCCCGATCGAGTGGCCCAGCGCCGTCCTGGGGGTAGCGGGAGGTTTCTCCTTCGGAATGGTACCGGAGCGATGGTGGATTCCGGGCCGCTGGCGCGTGAGGAATTTCTGGTGGCCGCGGAGCTGGACGGCCGCCCCACCGACAGTCGGATTTTCCTCGCCCTCGCGCTCGGGCGAGAGGAGCTGGAAAGGCACTTCGCCAGCGCCATCGTTCGTGAGGATGTACTCACCTGGGACGCCGCGGCGCAGGCCGTCGTCGCGCGCCGCCGGCGGCGGCTCGGGGCCATCGTCCTCGACGAAGGGCCCTCGGCGGATCCGGACCAGGCGGCGGTGGCGTCGGCTCTCATGGAGGGCATTCGACGGGAAGGGGTCGGCCGGCTCCCGTGGAGCGACTCGGCAGTCCGCACCCGGTCCCGGCTGGCCTTCATGCACCGTCTCGAATCGGGCTGGCCGGACGTCTCAGATGAGGCGCTGAGCCGAGATCTCGAGCGCTGGCTGGCCCCCTGGCTGGGGCGATCACGACGGCTTCAGGATCTTCGCCACATCGACTTGGGGGAGGCGCTCCTGGGGCTGGTACCGCCGGGTGAGCGGGGCCGCCTGGACGAATTGGCTCCAACGCATGTGCAAGTCCCGACCGGCTCGCGCATCCTAGTGGACTATTCCGACCCGGCCACCCCGGTCCTGGCGGTCAAGCTCCAGGAATTGTTCGGCCAAGTCACCACTCCTGCTGTTGGACGCGGGCGGGTGCCGCTGACGCTCCACCTCCTGTCCCCGGCGGGTCGGCCGGTCCAGGTGACGCGTGACCTCGCGGGGTTCTGGCGAACCTCTTACTTCGAGGTGAGGAAGGATCTGAAGGGCCGCTACCCGAAGCACCCCTGGCCCGACGATCCGTTGTCGGCCGCCCCTACTCGCAGCGCGAAACGGCGGGGGCGACGAGGAACTTGAGGCGTTGCCAACCTGTTGTGAGAGCAGCGTGCAACGCTCGGTCGGGGCCGGTCATTATGTCAGATAGTCAGCACCGGTGACGGCTCGAGCCAAGAACACAAGTCATTGCCACAGCGATGGATAGGAGCAACTAGTGCCTGCTGTCAAGAAGCGGCCCCGCCGGACCGGGCGCCCTCGCGCCAAGCCGCTCCCCCGAGCGGCCGACGAGGGGCGTGAGAGCCTCGACTTCTACCTTCAGGAGATCAGCCGGATCCCCCTCCTCAAGGTGGAAGAGGAGACTGCCCTGGCGCGGCGTGCGTTCCGAGGGGACGTCGAGGCCCAGGAGAAGCTGGCACGGCACAACGTGCGCTTCGTGGTCTCGGTCGCCAAGAAGTTCCAGAACCGGGGTGTGCCGCTGATGGACCTCATCGGCGAGGGTAACCTCGGCCTCATGACGGCTGCCCGGAAGTTCGACCCGGATCGGGGCGTCAAGTTCATCTCCTACGCCGTGTGGTGGATCCGTCAGGCCATCCAGGCGGCCATTGCCCGACATGGCCGGCCGGTGCGCGTGCCGCTCAACCGGACCGCGGACCTCAATCGACTGGGCCGGGCCACCACGCTGCTCACCGAGAAGCTCGGCCGCGCGCCGACTACGGATGAGCTGGTGAAGGCTACGGGGCTCACCCGTGATGCGGTCCGCGCGCTGAGCGCGCTCCACATCGAGGCCATGCGGCTCGACCATCCGGTCCGCGAGGCCGACGACCGTGGGCGGATGGAGCGGTTCGTGCCCCTCACTCAGGAGGGGACTGACGCGACGACCATGGCCAACAGCCGGACCTCCGATCTGGATGCCGCCCTGGCCGCGCTGCCGGCCCGGGACGCGAAGGTGCTGCGGCTCTACTTTGGCCTCGACGACGGCAAGACTCGGACGCTGGAGGAGATCGGTCGGATGATGGGGGTCACCCGGGAACGGATCCGGCAGCTCCGCGATCGGGCCCTGCGTCAGCTCCGAGAGCAGCACGGCGACAAGCTGCGAGACCTGGCCGCCTAAGGACCACGGCCCGCAGCGCGTACGCAGGCGACCTCGCCAGGGTTTGCAGAGGCGGGGTCGCCTTTTTTTACGGTGTCGAGAATCTGAGACTGGACGACGTGAGTGCTTTCTCCGAGATTAGATGGCACCCTCCCCTGCCCTCCGGTCTCGAGGTTGTCGTGGTTCCGACGAGGAAGCTGCGGTACGCCCTTCGGGCGCAAATCTCCGAGCATTTCGAGTTGATTCTCACGACGGCCGGGGTGTTGTTCGCGGTCGTGCTGACCTTCGCGCAGCTGGATCGCGGCACCCAAGGGCTTGCGCTCACGTTCCTGATCTGGCTGCAGGGTTTCCTCATCTGGGCGGTGCGGCGGCATTCACGGCTCGCGCGGGCCCGGCTGATTCGGAAGTTACGGGTCATGCTGCAGGACCGGGTCAACAACCAGCTCACCGTCATGGTCGGCGCGACCGAGCTGCGCAGCCACGAAGAAGCCCCCAGCAGCGCGGACGTGGAAACCGCCCTCTCCGCCGCGCGTGCCGTGTCCCGCGAGCTGGAAGGACTCTCGCTGGAATCGCTCCGCGTCTGGGAATCCCGCTACGCCCGGTTCCTGCCCAAGCCCTTGCGCTGAGCCGCGTTCTCTGCCATCACCCGCGCGTTTTGCGGGCCGTGACGGGCCCGGCGCAAGCGGGTAACGTCATGCCCTGTCTGGGCTCCGGCCCCCTCGGCCGGCCGGACTGGATATTGCTGGCACAGACGCGATCATGACGGTGCCCAGCCGGATGTCCCTTCGTCGGATCCCCGACGCTCTCCATCTGCAGGTCCGCGTCGCCTACGCCACGAGCTGGGAGGCGCTGATCGATACCCACACGCGCCAGGCAGTCCAGTTCGTCACCGAGTTCGCGCCGAGAATCGCCGTGCTGCCCGGGCTGGATCTCTATTTCCAGGTCACGGCGGTGCCCGAGGCCATGCAGGAGGTCGTGCGCTCACGGACGCTCACCGGGCTCGACCTCAAGAAGCTTCCACCGACCGCGGAGCTGCCGCTGCTGACCGGCTGGCATCGCCTTCGACTCGACCTTCAGCTCGAGCACAAGCGCTACCGCAAGCGGTACCAGGAGCGGACCATCGAGCTGGCGCAGATGGCCGGCTCGCGTGCGGCGGAGGCGGTGGTGGGCACCCATGTCGAGAACGCGCTCGAGCTGGCCTGGTTGCTCAAGGGAACCCTCCCCGTGAACACCGCGACCGACCACTACATCCGCGAGTTCGGGCTGTCGGCGGGCGTGGCGCAGATGGTCCTGCAGCGGGTCCAGGCGAAGGTCGCAGGCGACGAGCTCACGGCGCCGTGGGACGAGCCACTCCCGCCGGTACCCGAGATCACTGCCGAGACCGAAACAACTCCCGGCTTCGCCCAGGCCGCCACCGGCGGAGCCTGAACCCGCCATCCGCGCAGGGGGGCAGGCGCGTGGCGGGATCCTTGAGATCGACCTCGAGCTGAGCCATGCGGCGGGAAGCCGTCTGATATGCAGGCGGCCCAACAACTTGCGCCCCGGATTCTGGCATTTCGCCACATCCGGGGCTCTCTTTGTTGATCTATCTACTTGCAAATAAACAACTTGACTGCTGGCTCGGCGCTTGCCACTGCGGGGTGTGACGGCAACCCCTGTCCGTCGCCTCACGTCGCCAGGTCAAACAGTCGAGTCCTCCATGGCCCGTCGTCTTACGGAGACGTTGGTCGCTGCGGTTATTGCCGGGGTGGCCGTATGCCAGCCGCTCCAGGCCCAAACTCTCACGCCCAAGGACCTCGACGCACTCGAGGGCTGGTACCGCCACACCGTTGACCGCACGGGCAATGGCGAGTGGGGAGTGGTCATCGGCACGATGGACGGTCGGGTGCTCTGGAGCGTGAGCCCCGAGCTGGCACTCATTCCGGCGTCGACCGCGAAGGTCTTCACCACCGGCTTTGTGCGATCGCGCGTGGGCGGGGAAAGCCGCATCACCACCCGGGTCGTGGGCGACGGGGCCCTCGAAGTGAGCTCCGGCCGGTGGCAGGGCACCTGGGCGCTGGAGCTGGGCGGCGACTGGACCCTGGATCGAGCCGGCCGCAGCGGACCCACCCTGCGGGAGCTCGCCCGGCGGCTACGGGCACGAGGGGTCCGTCAGCTCGAAGGCCCGCTGGTGCTCACCAGCCCGACCGGCCCGGCCGCGAGCCACTACCCCAGCGTATGGTCGGCCGACTTCGAGGGGCAGCTCTACGCCCCGCCGGTCGGTCCGGTCGCCCTCCACGAGAACACCATCTCGCTCACGTATCGGGCCGGGCGCGACACCGGCGCGCCGCCCGCGCTGGTGACCGCCTTTCCGGACGGTGTCGAGCGCCTCATACGGATGAACGCCACCACCGTGAGCGGGAGCGGTGGTCGCCTGTGGCTCACCCCGTCGGCGGACGGTGGCTGGACGCTTAACGGGACCATCGGCCTGTACCGGCGGCCTCTGGGTTTTTCTGCCGTGGCGCACGATCCGTCGAGACTGCTGGCGGCGGTCTGGGCCTCGGCGCTCGAGCGCGCCGGCATCCGATGGCTGATGCCAGGCGGTCCGGTCGTGCAGGTGCCGCAGGCGCGCGCGGTCCTGGCGCAGGTGGAGTCCGCGCCGTTCGACAGCGTCGCCATCGAGGTCAACCGCCGGAGTCTCAACATCGGCGCCGAGCTCATGTTGCAGTGGGGAGCGGGGAGCCAGACGACCGGCCCCGCCCTGGTGACCGATCACGTGCGTCGGGTGGTGGGTCCGTCGGCGCGGGTGTCGCTGGTGGACGGCAGCGGCCTCAGCGAGCTCAACCGCATCAGCCCGATGACCCAGATGCTGTACCTGGCGCGCTACCCCAAGCTTCCCGGGAACGAGCGGTTTCCGCTCCTGCTGCCGGCGAACGGAACGGGCACGCTCAGAGGCTTGAGAGGCGGCATGGGACGGGGCGTGGTCCACGCCAAGACGGGCACACTCGACAACGTCGCCAACCTGGCGGGCTACCTCGGACGGCCGGACGGTGTCCTGGTGATCGCGCTCATGTACAACGGTCGGCGGATCGGCGCGGCCCGCACCGCGGAATGGGACCTGTTCCGCCTGCTGGGAGCGGAGGGAGTGGATCTGCGTGGCGCGCTGGAGACCCAAATGGGAGGGAGCACGACGCCGAGCGATCAGTGACGGGAGGACCTATCGCCCTATCGCCCTACCTAGCGCCCGCCCTACCACCGCATCCAGCTCGCCAACATCCCTGACGGTGCCCTGAGCCGACCGCGCGTTCCCGCCGCCACGGCCGCCCGACGCTTCCAGCGCCGACTTAAGGAGCTTGCCAGCGTCCATCCCCGCGTCCGTCGCCGCGGCGAGCAGGATCGACGGAGGTTGCTCGACGATTCCGACGAACACGGCCCCAGCAAGCGTTGAATAGGCCTGCGAGAGCGGCCGCAGGCGCTCGATGGGGCCCTGAGATTCCCGCACGACCGCGATGCGGCGGCCGTGAGGGTCCGGAGCCGTCGAGGCGTACAGCTCGCGGGCGCGGAAGCCGGCGAGCGCTTCCTCCAGCTCTCGCTTCGCGGCCGTCGAGGCCTTGAGCTCGAGGCGCTGCGACTCGAGGATCGCCGGCAGCTCCTCGGGGGCGGCCGAGTGGGCCGAGGCGAGTCCGGCCAGCAGGTCGGCATCGCGCCGCGCGCGGCGAACCGCCCGATCGCCGCAGAGGAACTCCAGCCGCGTCACCTGCCTGATCCGCTCCACCTTGCGGATGAGGATCGCACCGATCTCGCCGGTGGCACGCACGTGGGTGCCGCCGCAGGCGCTTCGGTCCAGCCTCTCGATGGTCACGATCCGAATGCTGCCTTGCCGGTCGGTGGGCTTCCGGAGGCCGGTGGCAGTGGCTGCCTCCTCGAACCCCACCGTCACCGGCCGGTTCTCGGTCGCGACCCGATTGGCGAGGCGCTCGGCTTCGATCACCTGTTCGTGGGACAAGCTCGCCGTTGCGAGGTCGAGCGTGGAGCTCTCGCGCCCGAAGTGTACGCTGACCGTGTCATGCCCGAATCGGTCGGCGATCACGGCGGAGAGCAGGTGCTGGCCGGTGTGCTGCTGCATGTGGTCGTAGCGACGGGACCAGTCGACTCGGGCCCGGACCGGGCTGCCGGTGACCGGCGCGCTCAGCAGATGAGCGATGCGTTCGCCTTCGTCCACCACCTCCACCACGTCGGCGTCGCCCAGACGGCCGGTATCGAATGGCTGGCCGCCCGAGGTGGGATAGAAGGCGGTCCGGTCCAGATAGACGCGCCGGCCCTCGTCTCCGCTGTCGACGACGGCAGCGTCGAACTCCACGAGGTAGGCATCGCGGTAATACAGGCGCTCGGTCACGCGTCTAGTGTACCCGAGCCTTTCAAGTTTCGGAATCGCCGGGCATATTGCCATCGCCGAGGGCGGCCGCCCCCGGGCCATTCACCATCGCTTCCGTGCTTCCCGAGGTCTCCCATGGCTCAGGCCACCGCAGCGTCCCAGTCTCCCTCCCAGGCTGTACGCACCCCCTGGCGGATGACGGTTCACAACATCGAAGCCTGCAACTGCACGCCAGGCTGTAACTGTCAGTTCACGGGCTTCCCTGACAAGGGTGGCTGTGAGGCATTGATCGGCGGCGAGGTCAAGGAAGGGTCGTTCGGGAAAGTCTCGCTGGCCGGGGTGCGATATGTGGTCGCCTTCATCTATCCAGGGGCCATTCACCAGGGCGGCGGCAACGTGGCGCTCTTTATCGACGAGCGGGCTACGCGCGAGCAGGCCGAGGCGATTGCCACCATTCTGTCCGGTCAGGCCGGCGGCATGCCGTTCGAGGCTTTGGCGGGTACCTTCGCCTCGGTGGACGGCCCGATCCGCGCGCCGATCGAGATGACGGTGAATGGCACCCGATCCCACTTCCGCATCCCGGGCGTGCTGGAGCTGGCGCAGACACCGCTCAAGGACGCGGTGTCCGGCAAGGAGAAGTCGGTGCAGATCGTGTATCCCGACGGCGGCTTCTTCTGGGACGTCGGCAACGTGGCCACGTCCGCTACCCTGGACTGCAACTACGGGCTGATCCGGTTCCGCCATCCGGGTGGGTTCGCCAGCTACTCGACCCCAACCTGGAGCAACCAGGCCTGACCGCGCTGGAAGCGGTCATCCGGCGCGATCGCGCGGTCACGGCGGCAGGCCTCGTCGCGGTGGCGGCGCTCGCTTGGCTCTGGATCGCACGGATGGCCGATTCGGTCGGATCGGCCACCGCCGGGATGGCGATGCCGGGGATGCCCGGAATGGACTCGGGTGCCGGCCCGGGCATTCCGTGGCTCGCAGGGATGTGGGCGATCATGATGGTCGCGATGATGCTGCCATCGGCCGCGCCAACCATCCTGCTGTTCGGCAGCGTGACGCGGCGCCGCCAGCAGGCGGGCCGGCCGTCGGTGCCGGTGGCGGTGTTCACGCTGGGTTATCTCGCCGTGTGGGTGTTCTACGCGATCCTGGCGGGCGTGACCCAGTGGGAGCTGCATCGTCTGACGCTGCTCTCACCGGCGATGGCCGCGGCCAGCCCGATCCTCTCGGGCGGCCTGCTCATCGCGGCGGGACTCTACCAGTGGTTCCCGCTCAAGGGCGCCTGCCTGTCGCACTGCCGCTCCCCGCTCCACTTCTTCTCGACCGAGTGGCGCGAGGGCGTCGGCGGCGCGCTGGCCATGGGCATGCGGCATGGCACCTACTGTGTCGGCTGCTGTTGGCTCCTCATGGCGCTGCTGTTTGTGGCCGGCGTGATGAATCTCGCCTGGGTCGTAGTCCTCGCTGGCTTCGTGCTGGTCGAGAAGCTGATGCCTCGCGGCGAATGGGTGGGTAGGGTGGTTGGCGTGGCGCTGCTGGTCTGGGGGGTGTGGCTCCTCGCTGGTCCGATCCGCTAACGATGGGTGCTCATCCCGAGCGAAGCGAGGGACCTGCTTCACGGGTATCGAACCCAGCCTGAGCAGGTCCCTCGCTTCACTCGGGATGAGGACCCACATCCGCCACGTCAACCCGCTCTCGAATCCAGGAGCCGCCGTGAGTCGTCGGTACCAGGACAGTCCGACGGGTGCCGTGCTCGGCCGGGTCGGTTTGCCCGAGCCGGTGCGCGCCCTCGCCGCGCGGCGCTGGGATGTCGTGGTAGTCGGGGCTGGCCACAACGGGCTGGTCTGCGCCGCCTATCTCGCGCGCGCCGGCAAGCGTGTGCTGGTGCTCGAGGCTCGCGACCAGGTGGGCGGGGCATGCACGCTCGAGGAGCCGTGGCCCGGTGTCCGCATGTCGCCGTGCGCGTACGTCGCGGGCCTGCTGCATCCGCTGGTGATGCGTGAGCTCGATCTCGAGGGCCACGGATTCCGCTGGCAGCCCGCCCAGGGCGGCATGTTCGTGCCGTTCGAGGACGGGAGCAGCGTGCAGCTGTGGGAGGACGATGCCCGCTGCGAGGAGGAGATCCGGCGGTTCGCCCCCGGGGACGTGGCCGGCTGGCGCGCGATGAAAGCGGTGAAGGACCGGCTGCGCGATTGCCTGCGTCCCGACGACGACCGCGACGTGTGGATCGGCCCCTCGCCCACGCGCGACGAGCTGGAGCGGCGGCTCGCCGGCGATCCGGAGGCCCGCGCCCTCCTGTTCGAGCGGTCGATGATCGACCTGGTGGAGCGCTACCTCGAGGACGAGCGGTTGCAGCTGGCCTATCTGGGCCAGGGAGTCATCGGGACCAACGCCAGCCCGTTCGATGCAGGGACGGCGTCGGTGCTGTTTCACCACGCCTCGGGGCGGATGGGTGGACAGCCCGGCACCTGGGGCTACGTGGATGGCGGCATGGGGATGGTGTCGTTCCTTCTCTGCGACATCGCGCGCGAGTCGGGTGCCACGGTCGCGGCCGGCGTGCCGGTCGCCCGGATCCTTCCGGGCGAGGGCGTCGAGCTGGCGACGGGGGAGCGGGTCCGCGCCTCCTGTGTCGTGTCCAACGCCGATCCGCGCGTCACGCTCGGCCTGCTCGATGGCGGCGCGGAGCCGGCATGGGCGGCCAAGGTTCGCTCCATCCCGATCGAGGGCGTGACGGTCAAAGTCAACATGACGCTGACTGAGCTGCCCAACTTCACCGCGCGCCCGGGCACCAACGAGCCGCACCACACCGGCCAGGTCAACACGCCACTGTCCAAGCAGGAGTGGCGCGAGTATCACCGATTGGCGAACGACGGCATTCTGCCGCCCCGCACCTGGTGCGAGCTGTATCTGCAGACCGTGTTCGACCGATCGGTCGCGCCGCCCGGCGTGCACACGCTCAGCGTGTTCGCCCAGTACGTACCCCACCGGTTCAAGGACGGAAGCTGGGACACCCGGCGCGAGGAGGCCGGCCGGACCGTGCTGGGTTCCATCGCGCGGTTCTGCAGCAACCTCCCCGGTGCGGTCACGGCGATGGACGTGCTCGGCCCACCCGACATCGAGCGCCGAGTGGGCCTCACGGGCGGGCACATCTTCCAGGGCGAGATCCTGCCGGCCTACATGTGGGACCAGCGGCTACAGGCGCGAACGCCGATGCCGGGAGTGTTTCTGTGCGGGGCGGCGACGCATCCGGGCGGGAGCGTAATCGGGGTGAATGGGCGGAACGCGGCGATGGAGGTGCTGGGGGGCGGACGGTAAGGCGTCGGGGGGGACTCAGACGGTCGGACGGTCGGACGGTCGGACGGTCGGACGGTCGGACGGTCAGACGGTCAGACGGTCGGGACTATCCTTCCGTCCTTCCGTCTTTCCGTCCTTCCGTCTTTCCGTCCTTCCGTCTTTCCGTCCTTCCGTCCTTCCGTCTGCCTCATCGCCCGACCGGCCCCCACCCCCGCAACGCACGCACGAAGTCGTGAAGCACGAGGAACTTCTCGTACAGAATCACGCCTTTGCGCTTCTGCCCGAATTCGGCGAACAGGTCCCGGAGACGGCCGCGGCGGGTGACGTAGAAGCGGAAGACCTCCGCGAAGTCTTCCTGAGGGTGCTTGGCGGCGTAGGCGCTCACGAAGTCGCGCGGGGCGATGGCGATCCGACGGCGCTGGAAGTAGACCCAGGTGTTGTCCATCCCGCGGTAGGCCTTGTCCACCTCGCCGAAGGCGCGCCCGAAGGTGCGGCTCCGGGCCCAGTCCCAGTGGTGATAGAGAAAGCTGTGGCCCAGCTCGTGGGTGATGAGACCGACCAGCATGGTCCAGGGGATCTCGTCTCGCCGCTTGGTGCCGGTGACGTAGCGCTGCTCGATTTCCACCGCCTTGGGATAGCGCGGGTCGACGCCCGAGACCCCGGGGCGGAGCAGCACGCGGTACCCCCAGTCCCGAATGCGCGAGACCAGGAGCAGGCGCCGCACCCGGGTCAACGCACGCGGAATGAGATCCCGCCCGGTGGCGTCGAGTCCGCACCAGGGGCAGGTGTTCATCCAGTCGTCCACCCCGCGGTGGCAGTGCGGGCAGTTGCCCTCGAACAGGTCCTCCTCGTTCCAGCTCTGCGGCCGGCCGCACCAGGGGCAGTACGGCATCGGGTACTGCACCCCGCCGCCACACCCCCAGTCGCACCGCGCGTCCTGGCGGAACCCACGCGGTGCCTTGAGGGGCCGCTCGCTCGAGTATCCCTCCTCGTAAATGTCGGCGTCGCACCAGGGGCAGAAGGAGAACTGGTCGCTCACCATCCACCCGCAGCGGAAACACTCGGCGCCGGTCACCTGGTCCAGGTCCTTCCACTGCTGTGCCCGCCCGCAGTGCGGGCAGTAGGCCCAGTAGCGCTTGAGCTCGTGCCCGCACACGCACTGGTATCCGCGGTGGGACGCGGCCGGCCGCCCCGGGGGCTTAGGCGTGCTCATAGCGCGCCATCGCCACGTCGACCAGTCGCTGGATGAAATCGTAGTAGTCCATGCCCGCCTTGTCCGCCGCGTTGGCCATGTCGTGCCCGTAGCTGATGAAGGGATTGGCGTTGGCTTCCAGCACCCAGACTTCGCCGTCGGGGGCCAGGCGGATGTCCAGCCGGGCGTAGTCGCGAAGCCAGAGTGCCCGGAACGTGGTGCGGCAGATCTCCTCGATCCGCGCGCGGGTGGCGCGGGCGAGCGGCCGCGCGAACAGGTTACGGATGCCCTTGCGGGCGCGGTAGTCCTCGTCCCACTTGGCGGCCTGCGTGGCGATCCGCTCCTCGGAACGGGTGCGCCGCTTGTCGAACACCATCTCGGTGATGGGCAGGATGTCGAGGTCGTCGCCGTTGCCGATCAGGCTCACGTAGAGCTCACGGCCATCGATGAACTCTTCGGCGATGGCCGGCTGGTCGAACCGCTCGAGCATCATCGTCACCCGATCGGTCAGGGCCGCCGGATCCTGGACCACGGAGGCCTGGGCGATGCCCGCCGACGCGTCGCTCTGGAGCGGCTTCACGATCACAGGGAAGCGCAGGTCGGGCGGCAGGTGGAGCGGCTCGCCGGGACGCCAGGTGACGAACGCCGGCACCCGGATCCCATGGTACGCCAGCACCTTCTTGCTCATCGCCTTGTTGCGCGAGACCAGAAGCGCCAGCGGCGGCGAGCCGGTGTACCGATACCCCTCGGCCTCGAGCACACCCGGGACCAGGTACTCCAGCCTGGCATTGCCATGGAAGGCCTCGACGGCGTTGAACACCAGATCGGGACGGATCTCGTCCAGGCATCGGACCAGATACTGCAGATCATTGCGCACCCCGACCAGTCTGACGTCGTGTCCCCTGACCCGGAGCGCGTCGGCGATCTGGTACTCCATCTCGGGCTCATCGTGTTTCCACGCCGCGACCTCCGTCGCCATCTGGCGCTCGTGGTCGGGGTGGTCCCACCCGTCGTACGGAGTGTCGAAGGTCACCACAATGCGCATGCCAGCATGGACCCGGGTTGAGGCGACCCGAATAGTGGTGCCGTCCGGGAGGGGACGGGAGGGGCGCACTCCCCCGCGATGACCCCTGGTGGCTGGGGCAGGTGGGCTGCATTATCATGGCTCTCGCGCCCGGACCCTGCGGGCCGCGTCTCGACCGCGCTGGAGGTAGGGAATGGAGTTCACCCCCCGGGAAGCCCGGCTCAAGCCCGAATTCGCCGGCCTGTACCCACCGCTGGTTCCGGACCTGTGGGAGACCGCCGCGGAAATGGGAGCCAAGGTGCTCCTCTGGCAGGTGCAGCAGCAGGGCACCGACGCGCTCAACACCCGCATCCTGGACGAGCGACACTTCGAGTTCCGGGGTGGGTGGTATCGAGGGGCCGAGACCGAGCTCCGGACCCGGGCGAGTGATCCGGCGTTCAACGGGCCGACTTAGGCCGATAAGGCGATAGGGCGATAGGGCGATAGGGGGTG
>DATEJD010000104.1:0-5559 GCA_035278325.1 Gemmatimonadales bacterium
CGCTCGCGGTGCTCGCGCTGCTGTTCGGCGCGGCGCCAGGATGGCTGCGGGCCCAGGTGCCCACCAAGCCGCCTGCGGCCACGCCGCCCGCGGCCAAGCCCCCGGCACCCACGCCTCCATCGCCCAAAGCCCCGGCCAGGCCCGCGGCTCAGGACACGACCCCGCGTCCCGCGGCGCCCACGCCCAAGCCGGTCTCATCGGGCCAGCGGTGCGTGTTCCAGATCGACAACGTGGACCGCCAGGGTGCCGTGAACGAGACGCCGGCCGGCACCAACTACTTCGCCGGTGGCAACGTGCAGCTGAGCTGTCGCGGCACTCAGATCTCGATGCGGAGCGACAGCGTCGCCGCGTATGCCGGCAACGTGGTCCAGTTCATCGGCCACGTGCGTTACCGCGACTCCACGCTCACGATGGATGCCGACCGCGGCACGTACTACAAGTCCGGCGAGCGCTGGGAGGCCCGGGGCAACGTCCAGACCCGGAACCTGGTCACCGGCTCGACGCTGACGGGGCCGTCGCTCGACTACTACCGGGTGGTCAAGGGCGTGCGGGATACGCTCGAGATGTTCGCGGTGGGACGGCCCAAGATCAACTACGTCGAGTCCGACAGCGCCGGCGGACGCAAGCTCGAGCCCTACGTCATCGTCGCCGACCGGGTCCGGTTCAAGGGCAACGACCGGATCTGGGCCGGCGGCAAGGTGACCATTGACCGGAGCGACTTCGCGGCCCGGAGCGACTCGATGCGGCTCGATACCGGCGCGGGCAGCGACGGCACGCTCGTCGGTGGTGAGCCGGTGCTCCGCGGCGTCGGCGCCGACAGCTTCCGCCTGACCGGAAAGCAGATCGACCTGGCCCTGCAGCAGCGCGAGCTGAGCAAGGTGAAGGCCAGGGGCCAGGGCCATGCCGTGAACCGCGACTGGGACCTCACCGCCGACACCATCGCCATCGACCTCAAGAACCGGAAGATCGACCGTACCCTCGCGTGGGGCACCACCACGCGGCCCTACGCGGTCTCGACCAGCTACGCGATGCGGGCCGACTCGCTCGCGCTCGACTCGCCGGGCCAGCTGCTGCAGGAGGTGCGCGGGTATCGAAAGGCATGGCTGGGCGGCACGGTGGACTCGGTCACCAAGGAACGCGACTGGATGAAGGGTGACACCGTGATCGCGCACTTCACGCCGTCGGACTCCGCGGGCACGAAGCGCGCGGTGCTGAGCCGGATCGAGGCCCATGCGGGGGCTCAGTCGTTCCACCTGGACCGGAACGCGAGCGCGCCGCGGCGGCCCTCCATCAACTACGCCCGGGGCGACGCGATCGTCGTGACCATGAAGAACACGCCCGACGGCGGGGTGGATCGGGTGGACATTCACGGCAAGGTGGACGGCATCCAGCTCGAGGCCACCGCCGACTCCACCATCACCATTCCGGCCGACTCCGCGCCGCCGACCCGGAAGCCGCACCCGGCCGACTCCGCGTCGGCGACTCGAAAGCCGCATCCGGCCGACTCCGTACCGCCCGCGCCCGCCCGGAAGCCCCGTCCATGACCGCGCCCGAATGGATCTCCTCGCTCGGCGATCGCGACCCCTCGGTGGCGATCGCGCTGGCCGCGATCACCCGCGCCGCCGGCCCGGGCGACGTGTGCGCCTTTGCCGACCTCGTCATGACCTATCGCGAGGCGCACCTGGCCTGCTACCAGGGCATCGGTGGCGGACAGGAGCCCGAGATCACCGGCGACGAGGTCCGCGACCATCTGCGGAACTCCGTGCTCCCCCGCCTGGCGGTGGAAGGCTGGCTGATCGACACCTCGGCCACCGACTGGGACCCCGTGACGCCGCGGGTGGCGTGGTGGGGCGCCGGCGGCGAAGAGCGCCGCGAGGCGATCTACCAGGCCCTGGTCGCGGCTGCTCAGCGCGCGGCCCAGCGCTCGGCGCGGCAGGCGCAGCCGGTGGTGCCGCAGCGGACTCGCGCCAGCGTGCTCGAGGGCCTTCGGCTGGTCAAGAGCTTCAAGGGTCGCCGGGTGGTCAACGAGGTGAGCGTCAAGGTGGAGCAGGGCGAGATCGTCGGCCTTCTGGGCCCCAACGGGGCGGGAAAGACCACGACCTTCTACCTTATAACGGGGCTGATTCGGCCCGACGCGGGCCAGGTGCGGCTGGATGGGCTCGACCTCACCCGCGCCCCGATGTACGAGCGGGCCCGGGCGGGCATCGGCTACCTCGCCCAGGAGCCCTCGATCTTCCGGAAAATGACGGTCGAGGAAAATATTCTGGCGATCCTCGAGACCCGCCGTCTCGGCCGCGACGAGCGCCAGCGGCAGCTCGACCGCATGCTCGACGAGCTGTCCATCAAGCATCTGCGCCGGAGCCGGGCCTACAGCCTGAGCGGCGGCGAGCGCCGCCGCCTCGAGATCACCCGCGCGCTCGTGACCGAGCCCAAGTTCATGCTGCTCGACGAGCCGTTTGCCGGTGTCGATCCGATCGCGGTCCACGACATCCAGACCATCGTCGCCGGGCTGCGGCACCGCGGCATCGGGGTCCTCATTACCGACCACAACGTCGAGCAGACGCTCGACATCGTCGACCGGGCGTACATCATGTTCGAAGGCAAAGTGCAGGCTGCCGGAAAGGTGAGTGAGCTGGTGTATGACGATCGGGTGGCGCAGCTCTACCTGGGCCCCACCCTCACCGCGCGTCTCCGCGCCCGCCTGGAGTCGGTGGCATGAGAACGGGTCTTTCCCAGCACACCAGCATGCGGCAGGAGCTGCGGGTCAATCCGCGGCTCTACCAGGCCATGGACATGCTGTACATGCCCATGATGGACCTGCAGCAGCACCTCAAACAGGAGCTGCTGGCCAATCCGTTCCTCGAGCTGCTCGAGCCCGAAGACGAGACCCCGGAGCAGAAGGACGCCGAACAGGAGAAGGAGCAGAAGGAGAAAGAGGAGGAGATGGACTGGGAGGAGATCCTCCTCAACGGCTTCGAGGTCGGCGGCACCCGCGAGCAGTACGAGCAGCTCGAGTACACGGAGCCGGTCACGGTCGAGACCAAGGATCTGATCGACTATCTGCGCGAGCAGCTCCAGATGATGACCCTGACCCCGCGCCAGCTGCTCCTGGCCGAAGAGTTCCTGGGCAACATCAATGACGAGGGCTACCTCGCCGCGTCGCTGGAAGAGATCCTGGGCTCGGTCAACCAGCTGGTGGCCGGCCACGTCACGGGCGAGGGTGAGGACGACGAGGACGCCGAGGTCGAAGCCGCGAGCCCCTCGGTCGACACCAGCGCGCCGGTACCCGCCGGCTCCGCCGCGCCGGCCGCGACCGGCGCGTTGCCCGCCTCGCCCTCAACCAACTCGACGCCCTTCTATACCATGGCCGAGGCCGAGGAGATGCTGGCCATCATCCAGCGGCTCGACCCGCCCGGCGTGGGCGCGCGCGATCTCCGCGAGTGTCTCCTCATCCAGCTCGGCGAGCAGGCCGACACCGAGTCGCTCACCTACCGGCTGGTCCACGACGCGTTCCCCGATCTCATCGCCCACCGCTGGAACGACCTGGCCAAGCGCTTCGGCGTCGAGCCCGCGGCGGTCCAGTCGGCGGCCGACGAGCTGGCGCGGCTCGACCCCAAGCCCGGCCTCAAGCACGCGAGCCAGAGCGACGGCTACATCATTCCCGATCTGATCGTCGAGAAGATCGGCGGGCGCTACCAGGTGTTCCTCAACGACACCGGCATGCCGCGGCTCCGCCTGAGCCGCTCCTATCAGGAGATCGCCCGCGACAAGAAGAAGATGACGCCGGAGAACCGCGAGTTCATCGCGTCCAAGATGAACAGCGCCAATTGGATGATTCAGGCCATCGAGCAGCGCCGCCAGACCATGCTCAAGGTCATGAACTTCATCGTGGACCGGCAGCGGGAATTCTTCGAGAAGGGGATCGAGCACCTCAAGCCGCTCACGCTCCGCGAGGTGGCGGAGGTGATCAACATGCACGAGTCGACGGTGAGCCGGGTGACCAACGAGAAGTACGTGCAGACACCCCGCGGCGTGCTGCCGCTCAAGTTCTTCTTCTCGAGCGCGCTCGCCACCGCCTCGGGCGAGGACGCGAGCGCCCGCTCCATCCGCGCCAAGCTGCAGAAGATGGTGGGCGAGGAGGACAGCGGAAAGCCGCTCACCGACCAGCAGATCGTGCACCTGTTCCAGGAGCAGGGCATTCAGATCGCCCGCCGCACGGTGGCCAAGTACCGGGACCAGCTCGGGATCCTGCCGGCGCGCATGCGGAAGCGGGTATGACCCTTCCCGCCGCCGAGACGCTGGACGTCAGCGTCCTGGTTCCGGCGAAGGACGAGGCGGCCAACCTCCCCGAGTTCGTCCGGCTGTGCGCCGAGGCGCTGGGTCCCGCCGGGTTCACGTTCGAGGTCGTGATCGTGAACGACGGGTCCCGCGACGAGAGCGCGCGGGTGCTCCGGGACCTCGAGCGCGCCTATCCCTTCCTTCGGGTGGTGACCCACCGCCGCCAGCGCGGCATCGCGGACGCGCTCCGTTCCGCCGGCGACGTCGCGCGGGGCGACGTGTTCGTGTTCTATCCCGCCGATCTCCAGTATCTCCCCGAGGACATTCCCCGCCTGGTCGAGCCGATCCTGGCCGGTCGAGCGGACATCGTCACCGGCACCAAGCAGGGGAAGTACGAGAAGGCCTTCGTGAGCGGGGTGTACAATACGCTCTGCCGCTGGCTGTTCGGCGTGCGGGTCACCGACCTCAACTCGGTCAAGGCCTACCGGCGCGAGGTGATGCAGGGGGTGCCGCTCCGGCCCGACTGGCACCGCTACATGGTCGTGATCGCCGCCGCCGACGGATTCCGGCTCGACTCGCTGCCGGTGCCGCTGTATCCCCGCCGGGCGGGGCAATCCAAGTTCACCTGGCGCCGGATTCCCGTGGGGATCTTCGATCTCCTGAGCGTGTGGTTCCAGCTCCGCTTCGGCCGGAAGCCGATGCTCTTCTTCGGCATCGGCGGGGCCACCCTGTTCATCATCGGCCTCCTGGCCGGCATCGCCGCGCTGGTACTCCGGTTCGGCTACGGGATCGGGTTCCGGCCGCTGCTCAATCTCGTCGAGATCATGGTCATCAGCGGCATCGTGCTGTTCGGCTTCGGCCTGCTCGGCGAGATGGTCGCGGGACTGCAGGAGGAGACGCGGGCGGTGGCCCGCGGCCTCGATCGACTGGACAAGCCCGACCTGCGGGACTGACCGGTGCGGGTCGTGTTCCTGACCCACAACTATCCCCGCTGGCCCGGGGATCTGTCGGGAGCGTTCCTGGCCACCATCGCGGCCGCGCTGGTGCGGCGGGGCATCGAGGTGCGGGTGGTGGCGCCGAGCGACGAAGGGAAGGGGGGCGAGGAGGAGCGCGACGGGGTCCACGTGCGCCGGGTCCGCTACGCCTCCGCGCGGCTCGAGACCATCGCGTACCGCGGCACGATGGCCGCGGCGCTCCGCGCGCCGGGGGGGTGGCGGGCGCTAGGCGGGCTCTGGCGCGCGCTTCGACGGGGCGCGAAGGAAGAGCTGGCCGCCGGCGCCG
>DATEJD010000105.1:0-3635 GCA_035278325.1 Gemmatimonadales bacterium
TACGATTCCGCTCCGGTGCGACGTGCGGTGCGCGGCCTTGCAGGCGCGCTGATCCGGGCGCTCGCGGCCGGGCCGAACGACCGACCCGCGGCCATCGAACGAGTCGTGGCCGCCCGCGACGCGCTGCGCGAGCGACTCTCGCCCGAGGATTATCGGTATCTGGAGTTCCAGCTTTGGCAGGAAGGCGTTGCGCGCTTCATCGAATATGCGGCGGCCCTCGCGGCGGCTGGCGACGAGCAGCCTCCGGCCGTGTTCCGCGCGGTGCCGGACTACCAGCCCTACGATCGCGCGGCCGACAGCGCGCTGTCCTCACTACGCCGTGAGCTCGAGCGGCTGGACCTGAAGCGCGATCGACGGGTCGCGTTCTATCCGATCGGCGCCGCCATCGCGCGGCTGCTCGACGCTGCCAGGCCAGGCTGGAAGGAGGAGTACGCCCGACAACCCTTCGCCCTGGCGTCGCTGCTCTGGGCGGCGCGCTAGGACGGCCTGGCGCTGCGTGCTCGTGACGCCCTATTCGACGGTGGATCTCACGCGTGCTCGGCTTTCCGCCCCGCCAGCATCGCCCCCACCAGATCCACCAGATCGTCCGGCGAGAACGGCTTCCTGAGCATCGGCGTCACCGTTCCCGCATCGCTATAGCCCGACATGTAGAGAACCGGGAGTCCCGGCCGAGTACCCTGAAGCTGGCGGGCCAGCTCATGGCCATCCATCTCCGGCATGCCGATGTCGGTGATGACCAGGTCGAGGTCGCCCGTCTGTCGCTCGATGAGGTCGAGGGCTTCGCGGCCGTGGCTCGCCTCGTGGACCTTGTATCCCGCCTCCTGGAGCGCGCGCACCGCCATGGTGCGCACCGTGGGCTCGTCCTCCACCACCAGCACCTTTCGGCCATCCGCTTCGGCCTTCCTCGGGTATCGCTCGGCGGGGGCCGGCGCCGGCGCGGAGGGCGCGAGCGGGAAGTACAACGAGAATGTGGCGCCTTTGCCCGGCGCGCTGTTGACCCGCACGAAGCCGCCGCTCTGGCTCACGATCCCCTCGACCACCGAGAGCCCGAGGCCGGTGCCGTGACCCACGCCCTTGGTGGTGAAGAACGGCTCGAAGGCTTGCCGAGCGGTGGCCGGATCCATCCCGTGGCCGCTGTCCTTGACCGTGAGGCAGGCGTACTGGACGGGGCTCTGGTCGTCCGGCTTTCCCGGCGCCGCGGAGCCCGCCTCACCCGCCGCGAGGGATGTTCGGATGGTGAGCGTCCCGCCATCGGGCATGGCGTCGCGCGCGTTGAGAACGAGGTTGAGCAGGACCTGATCGATCTGCTGGGGATCCACCCGCACCACCAGCTCCTCGGGGGTCAGCTCGAGCCGGAGCCGATGATGCTCGGACATCGTTCGGCGGAGCACCGGCTCGAACCGGGTCACCACCCGGTTCACGTCGATGTTCTCCAGCTTGAGCGCCTGGCGCCGCCCGAAGGCGAGGAGCTGCTGGGTGATGGCGGCGGTGCGCTCGGCAGCCTGGCGGATCTCGAGGAGGTCGTTGTGCGCGCCGGGCGGCAGATCGCTGCGGCGGAGCAGGAAGTGGACGGCGCCAAGCACCACCAGCATCTGGTTGTTGGCCTCGTGGGCCACGCCGCCAGCGAGCTGGCCGACGGCCCGGAGGCGCTGGGTGTCACGCAGCCGCTCTTCGGCCAGGCGGTGCTCGGTGATGTCGCGCTTGATCGAGGCCGCGCCGATGATGCGCCCGGTGACATCGCGCACGGGCGATACGCTGAGCGAGACCCAGACCCGCTGGCCATCCTTCCGCACCCGCTCGACTTCGGTGATGGCCACCGCCTCGCCTCGGCTCAACCGCTCGAGCACGTCCCGCTCGCTCCCGTGCAGCTCGTCCGGAATCAGTCGGAACACCGAGCTGCCGATCATCTCCGCCGCCGAATAGCCGAAGATCTGCTCCGCCGCGGGATTCCAGCTGGTGATCGTCCCGTCGAGGTTCTTGCCGATGATCGCGTCGCGGGAGGACGCCACCAGGGCGGTGAAGCGGGCCGTGCTCTCGTAGAGCTGCGACTGGGCCTTGTCCTTGGCGCGGAGCGCGGCCTCGGCCTCCATGAGCGCGGCCAGCGCCTCGGACGCCTCCTGCCCCGCCACCTCCGCCTCGACCGCCGCGGCCTCGGCGTGTCGGGCTTGCTCCTGGGCCTCCTCTGTTGCCTCCTCGGCGACCTGACGAAGCCGCGCGCTCTCGAGGGATTCACCGACCGCGCGCCAGCGCTCCCGGTAGGCGGCGCCGCCGGCCCAGGTAATCACGGCACTGGTTACCAGGAACTGGATCAGACGGGGCGTGCCGAGCGGGCCTTCGATGAGATCGGGGAAGAGGAAATAACAGGTCAGACTGAGAGCCGAGGCCACGGCCCCGGGCCCCCACCCGCCATAGACCCCCGCGATGGCCACCGCCACGCTGAACGCGGGCCCCAGCCCTCGGACGCCGTAGAGGCGAATGGCCAGTGTAAGCAGAGCCACCAGCGGCGGGAGCGCCACGGCGGCGAAGTAGCGGGCGGCGGTCGAAGGTGGCCCGCGAAGCTCCGGGCCGGCGGCAACTTCCATAGACTCCCTGGGATGCGGCGTGGCGCGACCACCGCTTGATCCTATCCAGGCCCGGGCCGCGAGGAAAGGCGGCGTCGGGCTTCCACCGGCGTCGGTACGGCAGCGGACAGACGGCCGCCGACAATCTGGTTCGCGGCCGGCGCCCCGACCATAGGCCGATCTGCCGGCCCGAGGCCCTGAAATCGTGGCGCAATCGAGCCGGTTATGTTGGTGGGCGTGAGCCAGACGGCCGCCGCCCGATGATCCTGCTGTGTTTCGCCCTCGCCATCCAGGCGCCGGGCGACTCGATCTCGCTGACTCAGGCTCTCGACCGCGCCCGCCAGGCTCGCGGCACCCTCGCCGCCGCCTCGGCCGGCGTAGCCGAGGCGCGCTCCGCGCTCCGGGTGGCCGGCGCCGTCCCCAACCCGACCATCTCCTATAGCCATAGCGACGCCGTCCCGCGCAACCACCTGCTGGTGGACCAGCCGCTCGACTGGCTGCTCCGCCGAGGCAGCGACCGGTCGGCGGCGCGGGCCGGGGTGGACCGGGCGGTCGCCGATTCGGCCCTCGCCGCGTACGGGCTCACCCGGGACGTCCGGGTGGCGTTCTACCGCGCACGCGCGTCGGGTCAGGCGGAGGCGTTGGTGCGGGCGCAGGCGGCGCTGAGCGACTCGGTGGCCCTTATCGCCGCGGCCCGGCTCCGCGCGGGCGACATCGCGCTGCTCGAGCAGGAGCAGGCCGCGCAGGAGGCCGCGCGCGCGCGACAGACCTATGCCTCGGCCCGGGAGACCGCGCGCTCGGACGGGACGGAGCTGGCCCGGGCCATCGGCTGGGAAGGAGTGCCGCCCGCACCAGCGGGGCCCCTCGATGCCGGGCTCGACCAGCTCCCCGACAGCGTGATCGATCTCGCCTCTTTGCCCGGCGTCCGCAGCGCCTCCGCCGACTCGGCCGCCGCCGCGGCACAGGTGCGGAGCGCCGCCGCCGCTCGGGTGCCGTTCCCCGCTCTCCAATCGGGCGCGGAGTGGGGCGACGAGTCGCAGCCCGGCGCGCTCGCCGTCGTGGGCGTCACGCTGC
>DATEJD010000106.1:0-15654 GCA_035278325.1 Gemmatimonadales bacterium
CGCCGCCGGCGCGCCGGCCGCGCCCGAGATCGGCCCCCGGGAGTTCCGCGAGCTGACCCGCCGCTACAACCGGATGCGCGAGGCCCTGTCGGCCCGCGAGCGGGAAAGCGCGGCTCGCGCGATGCTCCTCACCCTGGAAGAGCGCGCCCGCGGGCTCGATCGGCTGGCGCTGATGCACGAGACCGCCGCCGTTTTCGCGCACGAGATCGGCACGCCGCTCAATACCGTGAGCGGGCATCTGCAGCTCCTGCGCGACGACTTCGAGCACCAGCAGGACGCCAAGGGTGTCGAGCGCGTGCGGCTGCTGCTGGCCCAGATGGATCGGGTGGCGGGCATCGTGCGCGCGGGCCTCAACCGCGGCGCCTGGCCGCGTCCGCTGCTCCGGCGTCAGGACCTGAACGAGATCGCACTCCGCATGGCGCGGTTCCTGGAGCCGTCGTTCACCGACGCGGGGGTCAAGGCCGAGCTCGCGCTCGACGGCGGCCGCCCGGTGCTCGCCAGCTGCGACCCGGCGATGGTCGAGCAGATCCTGCTCAACCTGCTCAAGAACGCGGTCGAGGCGCTGCGCGACGGCGGCACCGTCACGATCGCCACCGGCCTGGCCGACCATCTCGCCTACATCGATGTCCAGGACGACGGCCCCGGGCTGGACGCCGAAGCCGAGTCCAACCTGTTCCGCCCGTTCGCGACCACCAAGGGTCCGCTCGGCTCCGGCCTCGGCCTCGCGGTCAGCCGGCGCCTCGCCCGCATGCTGGGCGGCGACCTGGTCCATGTTCCCAGCGCCCGCGGCGTCCGCTGGCGCCTCACCCTACCGATCGAGGAGCTCGCATGACCGCGCCGTCCATTACCCACGCCCGCCTGCTGCTGGTGGACGACGACGAGGAAGCCTGCCGCCTGCTCGCCGAAGTGCTCGAGCGGGAGGCCTATGAGGTGGTGCCCGCACTTTCCGCCGACGAGGCGCTGACCAAAGTCGCGGAGAGCGGGCCGTTCGACGCGGTGCTGACCGACCTGCGGATGCCGGGCAAGAGCGGCCTCGAGCTGCTCCGAAGCCTGCGCGAGCGCGACCCCGCGGCCCTGGTGCTGGTCCTGACCGCGTTCGGCGATGCCAGCGCCGCGGGCGAGGCCATCCGGGCCGGCGCCTACGACTTCATCAGCAAGCCGTACGACCTGGCCGCGCTGCGGGAGACCCTGGCCCGCTCGCTCGGGCGGCGGCGCCTGGCCGGCGTGCGGCGGGACAGCGGTGAGACGGCGGAAGTCGATACCGGCAGCCGTTCGGCCGGCCCGGCCCTGGTGGGCCACAGTCCGGCGATCATCGAGGTCATGAAGACCCTGGCTCGGGTCGCGCCGTCGCAGGCCACCGTGCTCGTGGTGGGCGAGACCGGCACCGGCAAGGAGCTGGTCGCCCGCACGATCCACCACTTCTCCGAGCGGGCCGATCGGCGCTTCGTCGCGGTGAACTGCTCGGCGCTGGCCGAGGGCCTGCTCGAGAGCGAGCTGTTCGGCCACGTGCGCGGCGCCTTTACCGGCGCCGGCGCCGCTCGGCCCGGCCTGTTCCGCGAGGCGGACCGTGGCACCCTGTTCCTCGACGAGATCGGCGACATCTCCCCCGCTCTGCAGGCACGTCTGCTCCGCGCGCTCCAGGAGCACGAGATCGTCCCGGTGGGCTCCGAGACGCCGGTGCGGATCGACGTGCGGGTGCTCGCGGCCACCCACCGCGACCTGCCCGAGTTGGTGCGCCAGGGGCGGTTCCGCGAGGACCTCTACTATCGGCTCAACGTCGTGACCCTCACGCTCCCCCCGCTCCGGGCCCGGCCGCAGGACATTCCACTCCTGATCGACCACTTCCTCCGCGAGCTGGCGACGCGGCACGGTCGGGGACCCGTGGCGGTGGATCCCGAAGCCCAGCGGCGGCTGCTGGCGTACGACTGGCCCGGGAACATCCGCGAGCTGCAGAACGTGCTCGAGCGGGCCATGCTGCTGGCGGAGCAGGATGTGATCGGGCCGGAGCATCTGCCACCCGAGGTGCGCGCGCCGCGCGGCACCGTCACGCCGCCCACGCCGGCCGCCGAGCCGGCGGCGGGGCCGCTGCGCTCGCTGGACGAAGTCGATCGCGACCACGTGCTGCGGGTGCTGGGCGCGATGCGCGGCAACCGGGACGACACCTCGCGGGTGCTCGGCATCAGCCGGCGGACGTTGAGCCGGATGATCCTGCGGTGGAACCTGCCCCGGCGGTTCGACTAGGACGGAGTCACTCTGTCCCGCGCCGGGCCAGACTGGCGCGCCAACGCGGTCGCGCGCGCCGATGTATGCGTCATACCGTGGCATTGAAGGGGTCTACCAGTGGCACATCGCTTGCCCTTTACGAGCGCGTTCCAGTGGTTCCATTCCGGACACCGCGACGTACTCTCAGGAGGACTACCGATGCGCACGCTTCCCCTCGTCACTGCCTTGGCCGCCCTGACCTTCTCGGCCGGCGCCCTGGCCGCCCAGTCGACCAGCACCAGCCAACAGCCGGCGTCCAAGCCGACGATGAATCAGGCGCCGGCGGTGCACGTGAAGTCGGATACGACCAAGAAGGCCACCGCCAGCGCCAAGGCGACCACCAAGACGCGGCACGCCGCGTGGACCAAGGACGACGTCAAGACAGCCCAGGAGGGCCTCACCAAGGCCGGCCTGTACAAGGGCAAGGTCAGCGGGATCATGAACGCCGATACCCGCAAGGCGCTCCGTGAGTACCAGAAGCAGAACAAACTGCCGGTGACCGGCCGTCTGAGCGACAGCGTGCTGGTCAAGCTCAAGTCCGCCTGATACGCCATTCGTCCTCCCCCCCTCGGGCGCCTCTCCCTGTGGAGGGGCGCCTCCCTTCCCGGTCACGCGAGCGCTGGCGCCGCCTGGAGGCCCACATCGCCGCGAACGTCGAGCTGTATCTGGTTGTCGTCTCGGTGTGCGTGGCGCTGGCCCTTCCGCTCGGGCTCGAGCTGGGCACCGACACCCAGGAGCTCGCCGGCGCCGCCCTCACGGTGTGCGTCGTCCAGGGCGCGCTCCTCTGGGTGCTCCGCCGCCGGGCCAGGGCCATCCGCCAGCGGCTGATCGCCGAAGTGCAGGCCCTGCTTCGCGACCGCATCAATAACCATTTGCAGATCGTGGTGTTCTCCCTGGCCGAGCAGGACGCGGGCGCCGCGACGGCGGGTGAGCGCGAGCGCCTGGCCCAGGCGATGACGGCGGTCGCCGCGGTGTCGCGCACGCTCGACGAGCTCTCCACCGACTCCCTCCGACGGTGGCGCGATCGCTATGAGGACGCGCTTAACGGGGCGGCCAGCTCTTTCGGAAGCGCAGCGGATTCTGGAAGAGGTGGGTCGGCAGCAGGAAGATCACGAGAAACATCCCGAATGCGATGACCAGCCCGACCGCGAGTACCTCGAGCCGCCGGGTGGCCGCGAACAGGATGCTGGTGATGATGGCGATCGTGAAGGCGAAGATCGCTAGGAGCACCCGGCGCATCTGCTGCGCGAGGAAGCGCTGCAGCTCGAGGGCGTCCCGGGGATGCCACCGGACCCTGAGCTCATCCCGTTCGACCCTCCGCACCACATCCCGCAGGGTGCGCACGGTGGTCAGCGCCTCCTGGGTCCAGTCGGCCACGCGGGCCCGGGGGTCCTGCTCCAGCGCGCCCCGGATGAGCCGGGTGGTGGCGCGGTCGAGCACCGGGCGCGCCAGCGCCAGCGCGTTGAAGTTCGGGTCGTACCGGAGGCCGATGCCTTCGACCAGGACGCCCGCGCGCCCGAAGTAGACCAGGTTGGACGGCAGCATCAGCGGCCACTCGTAGAACGTCTGCAGCACCTGCTCCACCAGCCGCTGGATCTGACGCGGCGACACGTCGTCGCGGAGCGATACCGCCATGAGACTCCGCGCCGCGTCGCGCACGGTGCCGCGGTCTACGTCCGGGTCCAGAATGCGCAGCTCGTAAAACCCGTTGATCACGCCCTCTACGTCCTGGCGGCCCGCCGCGAGAACCGTCTCGACCAGCCGGCGCCGGGTCTCGCGGTCCACCTCCAGCACCATGCCGAAGTCGAGCAGCACGAGCCGGCCGCGGGCATCGACGAGCAGGTTGCCGGCGTGGGGGTCGGCGTGGAAGACGCCGTCCTCCAGCATCATCCGGATGTAGGCGTCGATCACGGTTTCGAGCAGGCGGTGGAGATCGAGCTCGCCCGAGCTCAGCCGCTCCTGCAGCCGGTCGATGCGGGTGCCCTCCACATACTCCAGCACCAGCACCCGTCGCGTCACCAGCTCGGTCACCACGTCGGGGACGACGATCCGCGACTCGGCTCGGAAGTTCCGGCGCAGGGTCGCCGCGTTGCGGGCCTCCTCACGGAAGTCCAGCTCGTCCCGGATCCGCTTGGCGAACTCACTCACGATGGCGGTGATCGCCCGCGTGTGATGATTGGGGAACAAGAGGTTGAGGAGGAAGAGCACCCGGAACGAGACGTCGAGATCCTCGGCGACCGTGGCCTCGACGCCCGGCCTGAGCACCTTGACGACCACCTCGCGGCCGGCGTACGAGGCCCGGTGCACCTGGCCCAGCGAGGCCGCGGCCAGCGGCTCCGGATCGAAGCGCTGGAACAGCTCGGCCACATCCCGTCCGAGCTCCTCGCGCACCACCTGCTCTGCCATGCCCGGGGGGAGGGGCGGCACCTGGTCGGTCAGCGTACCGATCGTGGAGAGGTAGGGCTCGGGGAGGATGTCCGCGCGGGCGGCGAACACCTGCGCCAGCTTGATGAAGGTGGGCCCCAGGGCCGCGAGCGCGCCGGTGAGCCGTTCGGCCCGGCGCCGGTGCTGCCCCGCCGAGCGGCGACGGGGTCGCCCGAAGAGAAGGAACCGGCGGCGGTCCAGCAGGAAGGCCAGCATGAAGGGACACAGCCGGCCGAAGATGACGAGCGCCCGCACTAGGTCACAGCAGCAGCCATCCCGCCAGGCCCAGCAGCAGCAGGAAGCCGCACACGTCAGTGAAGGTCGTGACGAAGATAGAGGACGCGATGGCGGGATCGATGCGGTAGCGCTCCAGAAGGACCGGGATGAAGCCGCCGGCGAATCCGGCCACGAGCAGGTTGCCGGCCATCGCCAGGAACACCACCAGGCCGAGGCGGGTGTGGTCGCCCATCAGCAGCGCGACGAGCCACACGACCGCGCCGATCGCGAGCCCGTTCACGATGCCAACCAGCACCTCCTTGCCCACCACCCTGAGGAACAGGTGGGTCGGCATGAGGCCGAGCGCGAGCCGGCGGACCGTGACGGCCAGCGCCTGGGTGCCCGCGTTGCCGCCCATCCCGGCGATGATCGGCATCCACACGGCCAGCGCGACCGTCCGCTGCACCGTGCCCTGAAACACGTACACCACGCCGCCGGCGAGGAACGCGGTGAGCAGGTTCAGGTACAGCCAGGGGAGCCGCCTCCGCACCGCTTCGCGCCAACCCGCGGCGAGCGCCTCGCGCGCGGACACGCCGCCGAAGCGCAGCAGGTCCTCGGTCGACTCGTCCTCGACCACGTCGATCGCGTCGTCGAAGGTGATGCGGCCCAGCAGTCGCCCGCGGTCGTCGACCACCGGCAGGCTGGGCAGGTTGTAGCGCGCCAAGAGACGCGCCACCTCCTTCTGATCGGTCTCGGGCCGCACCGAGACGTCGGCGGGCGCCATGAACTCGCGCACCTTCCGCTCGGGGCGGCTCACCACCAGGTCCTTGAACGGGAGGACGCCCACCAGTCGTCCCTCGCGATCCAGCACGAAGACCTGGTAGAACTCGCTCACCCGCTCCGCTTGGTGGCGGATCTCCTCCAGCGCCTCGCCCACGGTGGCCGTGTCGCGCACGGTCACCACGTGGGTGGTCATGCGGCCGCCGGCGGTCCTCTGGTCGTAGCCGAGCAGGCGCTTGACGTCGGCGCGGTGCTCGAGTGTGGAGAGGATCCGCTCCTGGTCGGCGAGTGGGAGGTCGCCGAGGATGTCGGCCGCGTCGTCGTCCTCGAGCTCCTCGACGATCTCGGCGGCCTGCTCGGGCGGGAGCGCGGTGAGGGTCCCCTCGACCAGCGAGGACTCGGGCATCTCCACCAGCGCGTGGCCGGAGAGCTCCGGGGGCAGCGCCTGCACCACCATCAGCCGGTCGCGCTCGTCGAGGGCCGCGAGCACGTCGGCCAGGTCGGCCGGCTCGAAGTCGCGGGCGCGGCGGACGAAGACGGTGATCTCGCCGCTCCGCACGAGGTCCACCATGCGCTCGACCTTGTCGTCCGATGGGGTCACGAACCGCTCGGCTGGAGCGTGACGGGAGCGGAGGCGCCGGAGCGGATCACCAGGCGCTCGATGCGGGTGGGAGAGGCCTGCAGCACGTCGAACTCGAGCCCGCGCACGGTGAACCGCTCGCCGGCGTTGGGAATGCGGCCGGCCCACTCGGCCAGGAGGCCAGCCACCGTGGTCGACCGACCCTCGGGCAGGGTCACGCCGAACCGCTCCTCGATGGCCTCGGGGGACACGTTGCCGTCGGTCTCGAACAGGGCCGGACCCGCCGCGGGCGAGGCCCGCACCTCGTCGTCGTGCTCGTCGTAGATTTCGCCGACCAGCTCCTCCAGCAAATCCTCGAGCGTGGCGATGCCGAGCGTGCCGCCGAACTCGTCCAGCACGACCGCCAGGTGGCGGCGCTCGCGCTGCATGTCGAGCAGCAGGTCGCCGCAGCTCCGGCTGGCCGGCGTCACGGCGAGCGGGCGTACCGGCAGCGGATCGCCCGGCTGGAGCCGGAACAGGTCGAACGCGTGCAGCATGCCGATGATGTCGTCCAGGGTGCCGCGATAGACCGGGATGCGGCTGTACCCGCTCTGGGCGAACACCATCCGGATGTCCTCGATGGCGGCGTTCTCGTCGATGGCCACGATGTCGGTGCGCGGCGTCATCACCTCGCGCACCGGCCGCACGCTGAACGCCATGACGCCGCCCACCAGGAACAGCTCGTCGTCGGCTCGGAGGCCGACCGCGGCACCCTCGCGCCAGATCGAGCGGAGGTCGGTGGGGCGGGTCGCGATGCGCGCCGGCAGCAACAGGCCCACCACCCGGGACCAGGGCCGGAGCACCGGAATCACCCGGTCGGCCACGGTCTCGGCGCGAGGCTGGGTCAGACGGCGCGGGACCAGGTAGGCGGCGAACAGCACCAGCGGCACGCCAAGCACGGCGAGCGCCACGACGACGCGCGGCGCTCCCGACCCCGCCATCGCCGGCAGCGCCGCGCCCACCAGCAGCACGCCGAGTGAGGTGGTGGCGGACGCGGCGGTGAGGTACTGATCGACCTGCGACAGCCAGGCGAGCGACGGCGCCGCGCCGCGAAGCCGGCGGCTCACCGCGCGGGTCAGCTCGGCGCGGCTCACCGTGATAAGGGCCGCGCCGGCGGTCGCCCCGAACGCCGCGACCGCGAGTCCCACCAGCATGGCCAGCCAGATCACGGGAGCGCCCGCTCCGCCGCGTTGAGCGGCGCCTCGACCGCTGGGCGGAACACCGCGACGCGACGCACCCGCCGGCGGATCACCTGCTCCACGATCAGGCGGTAGCCGTCGAGGTCGATCGTCTCGCCCGCCCGGGGCACCCGGCCGAACTCGGCCAGCACCAGGCCGCCCACGGTGCTCACGTCTTCGCGGTCGAAGCTGTGGGCCAGCACCGCCTCGAGCTCCGCCAGCGCCACGCCGCCTTCGACCCGGAGCTGGTCCTCGGCCACGACCTGGATCGGCGCGACCTCGTCGATGTCGCGCTCGTCCTGGATCTCGCCGACGATCTGCTCCAGGATGTCCTCCAGCGTCACCAGGCCGGCCGTCCCGCCGAACTCGTCCACGACCACCGCGAGATGGCTCGGGCCGCGCTGGAAGTCGCGGAGCTGCCGGTCCAGAGGCTTGGCCTCGGGCACGAAGGCCGCGGGGCGGATCAGCGTCTGCCAGGGCGTCTCGTCCTCCGCGCTGGCCGCGAGGATGTCCTTGGCGTAGATCACGCCGGCCACCGCGTCGGGGTGTCCGTCGAACACCAGCAGGCGGGCGTGCTCGGAGCTTCGAAGCGTCTCGGTGACCTCCTCGCGGTCGTTGGAGGAGTCGACGGCCACGATGTCGATCCGTGGGGTCATCACCTCGGCCACCGTGGTGTCGGCCAGGGAGAAGACGCCGGTGAGCATCTCGCGCTCGGCGGCGCTGGCGTGGGGCCGGGGGCGGGTGGGAGCGGCGAGGCGGGCGCGGGTATCGGCCCAGGCCGCCAGGCGGAGCAGTTGGCGGAACGGTGCCAGCGTCGCTGTGGCGCCGCGCCGAGCCGGCGCGGTGAGCTCGGGCGCCACTACGGCCAGCAGTCGCGGCAGCAGGTCGCCCAGCACCCACACCAACGCCACGGCGAGCCCCAGGCGTACCAGGCCGGCGGCCGGCGGTCGAGCCCACCAGGCCACCGCGCCCCCCGCGGCCGCGCCGGCGAGCACGAGCAGGGCGAGATGCGCCACGTGCAGGTTGCGGGACAGCGTCCCGGCGCCGACCTCGTTGGAGAACTCGCCGCCCAGGGCGCGCGGGAGATCGGCGTCGGACTCGGCCGCGAGCGCGAGCCACGCGGCCCAGAGCGTCAGGCCGGCCGCCACCAGCGGCGCGATGAAGAGCTGCAGCATCGCCATCATGCGAGGGCGCTCACATAGCGTTCCTGGCGCCGCCACATGGGCGACGTGGTGCGGCCCGGCCCCTCCGGATGCTCCCGGCCGAGCGCATGGAGCGTTCCGTGGACCACCAGTCGGATGAGCTCCTCCCGGAGCGGGATGCCGCGGCTTCGGGCCTCCCGCGCCGCGACCCAGGCGCACACGTAGACGTCGCCCACCGTGCCGCCGCCGGGATCCGCCATGGCGAAGCTGAGCACGTCGGTGGGCCGGTCGTGTCCCTTGTGCCGGCGGTTGAGCCGCCGCATCGTGTCCCGCCCCACGAAGGTCACCGAGATGAGCGCGCGGCGCCGCTCGCCCGTGAGGACGGCCTCGACCACCCGCCGCACCAATGCGGCCGGCAGCGGCAGGCGACGACCGCTGACCGACACGTCACTGCCGCTCGGCGGTCTGGAATTCCGGCGTGATACCGCCGCTGGCACGGGGATACCCGATGCGCTTGTGGTAGGTGCCCGACATCACCCGGGCAAACTCGCGCTTCACCCGGTCGATATCGCGCAAGGTGAGCGGCGCGTCCTCGAGCTGCCCCGACGCGAGCTTCTGCTGCACCAGCAGATCGATTGCCTCCCGCACCTTGTCGGGCGTGGGATCGGGCAGCACACGGATCGCGGCCTCGGCGGAATCGGCGAGCATGGCCACCGCGGTCTCGGCCCGCTGCGGGCGCGGCCCGGGGTAGCGATACTCGGCGGGGTTGGGCACCCCGTTGGGCGAGGCCCGCCGCGCGCGCATCAGGAAGTAGGTGATCTCGGTGGTCCCGTGATGCTCCGGGATGAACGAGCGGACGATCGCCGGCAGCCCCGCCGTCTCGGCCAGCGCGATGCCGTCGAGCACGTGCTGGCGGATGATGCGCGCCGATTCGGCGGGCGGGAGCTGGTCGTGCGGGTTGGGCCCGCCGCCCTGGTTCTCGACGAAGAAGCCGGGCGCCGTGAGCTTGCCGATGTCGTGGTAGTAGCAGCCCACGCGCGCGAGCAGCCCGTTCGCGCCGATGATGTTGCAGGCCGACTCGCACAGGTTGGCCATGGCCAGGCTGTGCGCCCAGGTGCCCGGCGCCTCGAGCGCCAGCCGGCGGAGCAGCGGCCGGCCCAGGTCGGACAGCTCGAGCAGGGTGAGGTCGGTGGTGATCCGGGTGGCTGACTCGGCGAGCGGCATCACCAGCATCGCGAGCGCCGCGCTGGCCAATGCCATGAGTGAGCCGAGGAACGCGCTGGCCACGATCGTCACCAGCCCCCAGTCCTGCAGCAGGCCGATGGTGAGCGACGCGAGCATGCTGGCCGCCGCCACCACCGCCACCGTCACGTACAGGTGCCGCCGCCGGCGCACCGCCCGGATGCCGATGGCGCCCGCCACGCCGCCCATGAGGCCGAAGAAGAGGATCCCGCTCTCGCGGAGCGCCCACTGCCCGTCGAGCAGCACCGCAAGGGTGAGCGCGGCGAACACGCCGATCTGGCCGGTGTACAGCAGCGTCACCAGGATCGCGGCGAACGGGATGGGCACCATCTCCGGCCGGATGGGCAGCAGCTGCGTCGTCCCGGCCGTGATGAGCACCACCAGCGAGAACAGCGCGCCGAAGAACGCCATCTCGCGCACCTCGGCGTAGGTCTCCCGGCGATAGAACACGATGAGCAGCCAGAACACGCCGAGGACCAGCGCGTTGTACAGCAGGCTGCCGACGGCGCCCTCGGTCCAGAACCCCGCGGTCCCGCGCCGCTCGAGCTCCTGGTGCAGCGCGATGAGCTTGCTCTGCTGCTCCTCGGTCACCAGCTGCCCGGCGACGACGATCCGCTCGCCCGCCCGCACGCCGTAGCGCACCGGATCGACGCTGGCCCGCAGGCGCTCGCGTCGGGCGCTGGTGAGCAGCGGGTCGGGCACGATCGTCGGGTGGTAGAAGGTCCCCACCAGCCGCCGCAGGACGCGCTGGCCCACCGGGTCTTCCACCACGATGCCCGCGGCCTCGGCCTGCTCCATCAGATCGGCGAAGGTGAGGATCGAGTCCCGCGCCACCACGCGCTCGGTATCGTTGCGCCGGAGGGTCACCTGCCGGCTGGCCTCGCCCCGGATGACGCCGGCGTCGGCGACGCCGCGCGAGAGGCTCTCGCCGAGGAAGTGGGTCACCAGCTCGCGCATGGTGCGGCGGTTGCCGGAATCGCTGAGGAACCGAATCTCTTCCGGTCCCAGATGGGCCTGCGCGGCCACGGCGCGTACCAGCTCCGGTCCCTGCGCCTCGGCCCGATCCAGATCCGCGAAGAAGTCGCGCGCCGCCGTCAGGGAGGAATCGTAGGCGGTGGCGCTGAACCGGTAGACCGGCTGCGCGGTGAGCGCGCGGGTCTCGCCCTCGCGGGCCAGCTCGTCGGTGGACTTACGCACCTGATAGGGGAAGGGCGCCACCACGGTCCGATCGGCGCGCTGCCCCACATCGGGCACGCGGGACAGCACGGCCGCCGGCGGCGGGAACAGGGCATAGGTGAGCAGGGCCGTCACCAGCAGCGGCAGCCACCGGATGCCATGGTAGCGGATCCGGTCGGAGAGGGATTCCCCCGTGAGACTACGGGATGCCTCGCGGCGAGCCATCAGCCGATCTGATCCTCCGCATAGGCCTTGATGATCTCGCGCACCAGCCGGTGGCGCACGACGTCCGCCTCATGCAGGTAACAGAACGCGATTCCTTCGATTCCCGGCAGCACCCGCTCCACCTGCACCAGGCCCGAATCCTCGCGCTTGGGCAGATCGATCTGGGTCTTGTCGCCGGTCACCACCGTCTTGCTGCCCACGCCGAGTCGGGTGAGGAACATCTTCATCTGGGCGCCGGTGGCGTTCTGCGCCTCGTCCAGGATGATGAACGCGTCGGCCAGCGTGCGGCCGCGCATGTACGCCAGCGGGGCGATCTCGATGGTCCGGGTCTCCAGCGCGCGCTGGACCCGGTCGTGGGGCATCATGTCCTCGAGCGCGTCGTACAGCGGCCTCAGGTAGGGATCGACCTTGGCCTGCAGGTCGCCGGGAAGGAACCCGAGCGACTCGCCGGCCTCGACGGCGGGCCGGGCCAGGATGATTCGCTTCACCCGCTTCCGGGCCAGCGCCTCCACCGCCTTGGCCACCGCGAGGTACGTCTTCCCGGTTCCCGCCGGCCCGATGCCGACCACGATGTCGTGGTTGCTGATGGCCTGGAGATAGTCGCGCTGGCCCTGGGTCTTGGGCACGATGGCGCGCCGGAGGCCCGGCAGCACGATCTTGCCATCGGTCGGCTGGGCGGGCAGATCGGCCGGCGGCCCCTCCGCCGCCAGCCGATACACGTCGTCGGGGGAAACCGGCTCGCCCATGCGCGCCAGATCGAGGAGTCCCTGCACCACGGGGGTGGCCCGCTCCAACTGGTCCGCGGTGCCGCTCAGCGTCACCGCGTCCCCACGGAACGACACGCGGACCCCGAGGGTCCGCTGGAGTTCGAGCAGGTTGGCATCGTTCACGCCCGCGAACAGCAGGGGGTCCGCCCCTTCGGCGGACAGGCGATGTTGACTGTCGTCGGCCATGGCTACTCGCCCGCGGGCTTGAGATGAAGCGCCCGCAGATCGTTGGGGTCGACCGCCGTGGGCGCGCCCTCGAACAGCGCACGCGCCGCGGTCGTCTTGGGAAACGCGATCACGTCGCGCAGAGACGACGCGCCGGCGAGCAGCATCGCGATCCGGTCGAAGCCCAGCGCGAAGCCGCCGTGCGGCGGCGCCCCGGCCGCGAGCCCGTCGAGCAGGAAGCCGAACCGGCGCCGGATCTCGGGCTCGGGAATGCCGAGCAGCTCGAAGATCCGGCGCTGCAGCGCCGGGTCGGTGATCCGGATGGACCCGCTGCCGAGCTCGTTGCCGTTGTAGATCGCGTCGTAGTGGAGGGCCCGGGCCTGCGCGGGCTCGGTCTCGAGCTTGCCCAGGTCGGCCGGGTGCGGCGCGGTGAACGGATGGTGCGCCGGCACCTGCTGGTTGGTCTCGGGGTCGAGCTCGAACAGCGGAAAATCCACGACCCACGCGAAGGCGTGATCGGCCAGGCGCCGCGCCTCCGGCCGCCGGATCAGTGCCGACCGCACGGCATGGAGCGCGGGCGAAGTCACCGCATCCGGCCCCGCGACGGCGAGGAGCAGGTCGCCATCCGACCCGCCCAGTGAGGTCAGAAGCGCCTGACCCACGGCCTTGACGCCCTGCCCTTCCCAGCCGGCCGCGGTGCGCCGGGCCCAGACGAGACCACCCGCCTTGGCCTCCTTGGCGGCCGCCGCGAGCGCGTCGAGGTCCTTCCGCGTGAGCGCCGCACCGCCCGGCAGCACCAGCCCGCGGAGCCGGCCACCCTTGGCGCGGGCCTCGGCGAGGAACGGCGCCGCATCCGGGCCCAGCAGCGCGGTGAGGTCCCGCAGCTCGAGTCCGTAGCGGAGATCGGGCTTGTCGATGCCGTAGCGCTCCATCGCGTTGCGCCAGGCGAGCCGCGGGAACGGCCGCGCGATGTCCACTCCGCCTTCGGCCCACAGCTCCACCAGGACCCGCTCGACGACGGCCTGGATGTCCTCCGCCGAAACGAACGAGGCCTCGAGGTCGATCTGGGTGAACTCGGGCTGGCGGTCGGCGCGGAGGTCCTCGTCGCGGAAGCAGCGGGCGATCTGGAAGTACCTGTCGTACCCGGCCACCATCAGCAGCTGCTTGTAGATCTGGGGCGACTGGGGCAGCGCGTAGAACTCACCCGGGTGGACCCGGCTCGGCACCAGGTAGTCGCGGGCGCCTTCCGGGGTGGGCTTGGTGAGGATCGGCGTCTCGATCTCGAGGAAGTCGAGGTCGGTGAGCGTGCGCCGCGCGCGCTGCAGCAGCCGGTGGCGAAGGATGAGGTTCCGCTGCAGCTCCGGCCGCCTGAGGTCGAGCACCCGGTGCTTGAGCCGGAGCTCTTCCGCGGGGAGGTCCTCCTTCTCCTTCCGGGCCACCGGAATGGCGGGCGTCTGCGCCGGGCCCACGACCTCGAGGTCGGTGACGTGCACCTCGACCTCGCGCGTGGCCAGGTCCACGTCGCGGGACGCCTCGGGGCGGAGCGCGACCGTTCCGCTCACCAGGATCACCGCCTCCGTGCCCGCTCCGGCCGCCCGCTCCATGACCTCGGCGGAGGTCCAGGCGGGGTTGCAGGAGAGCTGCACCAGGCCGGCGCGATCGCGCAGGTCGATGAACACCAGCCCGCCCAGGTCCCGCCGCCGATGGACCCAGCCGCCCAGCCGGACCGCGTGCCCCACATGCGCGCGGGTCAGCTCGCCCGCCCGGTGCGTCCGGAACGCGGTGGCGCTCACGCCGCCCGCCGATCGGGGAAACGTGACGTGATCAACGCGCTTCGGCGTCGAGGATGACGTTGTAGAAGGCATCAGCGGTGGTGGCCTCGAGCAGTTGCTGTCGCACCGTATCACGGCGCACCAGGCGGGCGATCCGGCTCAGGATCTTGACGTGCAGGCCCGCCGACGACTCGGGGCCCACGATGAGGAAGAACAGGCGCACCGGCTCGCCGTCGATGGCGTCGAACGGCACCGGCTCGGCGCTGACGCCTGCCACCATCGTGAGCTCGCGGACCGCCCCGCACCGGCCATGCGGAATGGCCACGCCGAAGCCGATCCCGGTGCTCTGGACCGACTCCCGCTCCATGACCGCACTGAGTACTTCCTCGGGACTTGCGTCGGCCGCCCCGGCCAGCACCCGGGTGAGGGCGGCGATTGCCGACTGCCGATCGGCGGCCTCGAGCGGCACTACGACCCGGTCCGGCGCAAGCAACTCGGTCAGGAGCACGTCGCGGTGGCCAGGCGGTGCATTGCACAAACGTAACCGCCGGCTGAAGGGGTCGCAATGCGAGGAATGCGAGGGATTTAGCCTCCGGGTGAGAGCTATCCGATTACATTGCAACGTGATGAGCGATGCCCTTCAGACCCCGCCTCAGCCGGTCGATCTGCTCGACCAGGCTCCCGCGAGCGCCCGCAGCCTGGTGGCCGCCTGGGTGGCCCACCACGGCCTTCCCGCCTACCGGGTGAACCAGATCGCCCGGCACCTGTGGCAAGCGCCGGTGGGATCCTGGGCCGAGGCAACCGAGCTCCCGGTCACCCTCCGCGCCGAGCTCGACGCGACTTTCCCGCTCAAGAGGCTGGCGCTCGAGGTCGAGCAGCAGTCGGTCGACGGCACCCACAAGTACCTCTGGCGGCTCCACGACGGCGAGGCAGTCGAATCCGTGCTAATCCCCTCGGGATCCCGTCGAACGCTCTGCATCTCGTCGCAGGCCGGCTGCGCGCTCCGATGCTCGTTCTGCGCCACCGGACGAATGGGCTTCCAGCGGAACCTCTCCGCGTTCGAGATCGCGGCGCAGGTGCGCGAGATCGTGCTGCGGCATCCGGCCGACCTCCCCACCAACATCGTCTTCATGGGCATGGGCGAGCCGCTGCTCAACTGGCCCGCGGTGGACACCGCACTCACCATCCTGAACGCGCCCGAGGGGTTCGGGATCGGGGCTCGGCACATCACCGTGTCGACCGTGGGGATCCTGCCCGGTCTCGAGGCGTTCGCGCGGCGGCCGGAGCAGTTTCGGCTGGCCATCTCGCTCCACGCGCCGACGTCGGCGCAGCGGCTCGGGATCATGCCGATCGAGAAGAAGTACGATCTGCCGGCGGTGCTGCGCGCGGCGGGCGCGTTCCGCAAGCGGATCACGTTCGAGTACGTAATGATCGGCGGGGTCAACGACCGTGATGCCGATGCCGACCGGCTGGCGAAGCTCGCGAGGAGCCTGGGCGCGCTGGTCAACATCCTGCCGCTGCATCCGGGTGGCGCGCCGGACCTCACGCCCACCTCGGCGGAGCGGATTCGCGCTTTCGCCGGACGGCTTCGGAATCAGGGGATCGAGGCGACGGTGCGCCGAAGCCGCGGGCTGGATATCGACGCGGCGTGCGGGCAGCTCCGGGTGAACACGGAACGGCGGCGCA
>DATEJD010000107.1:0-4049 GCA_035278325.1 Gemmatimonadales bacterium
GCCCCCACGGGACGGCGGCGAGGATGGTGGTGACGACCTCGCGGTCGAAACCGGTCGTGACGGCGACGCGGAGTCGGTCCGCCTTGAGCCGGGCGAGCGTCTCGGCCACGCCGGGGAGCGAGAGCGGGCCCGCCGCCGCCAGCCGATCGAGCAGCAGCCGGCGGAACCGCTGGTACACCTGGTCCACCGTAGCGCTCACATGCCGCTCCTGCCGCGCCACCAGGCGGGTGACGACTTCCCGCTTGGACGCACCACGCCAGGCGCTGACCTCCGCGGGGTCGAAGCCCAGGCCCGCCTCGCGGAGTGCCTGCTCGAACGCGGCCGGGACCTCGCCACGATCGTAAATCGTAGTGCCGGCCAGGTCGCAGACGACGAGGTCAGGCCGCGGCGGGATCGGGACCGAGGGCATAGTGGGCCAGTACGCGAAACACGCGCCCCTGGGCGTCGATCTCCATGCACTCGGCGCCCACCAGCCCCTGAACGCTCTGGTAGTGCAGCACCACGCTGTGCGAGCCGGCGTAGGCGCGGTACAGCACGAAGCGGAGGTCGGGGAAGCGGGTGAGGGCCTTGCTCCAGTAGCTCCGCAGGGCGGGCTTTCCCCGCACGGTCAGCCGCCCCGGCCCCAGCACCGCCTCTACCAGCGGCGAGGTAACCTCGACGTCCTCGGTGTAGTGGCCCAGGATCCGCTCGAGGTCGTGGCTGTTCCACGCCTCGATCCACTCCTGCGCGAAATCCTGGGCTTCGGCTTCGGTCATGCGGCCGGGGGTCGGACCTCGCTCATAAGACCGAGGAGGTTGCCTTCGGAGTCATGGCAGAAGGTCATCCAGAGATCGTGATCGGGCAGCCGGGCGATGACATGGGGCGCGTCCACCATGGCGGCACCGCGCGAGCGGAGCGCCGCATGCGCCGCGTGGATGTCGGGCACCTGATAGTACACCACGCTGGTGCGGAGCTCCGTCCCGGGGGGCTCGGGACGGCTCAACATGAGGCGCACGCCGCCGCAGTCGAAGAAGGCCAGCCCCGGCGGCGCGCGGAACAGCAGGGTGAGGCCGAGCACCTCGGCGTACCAGGCGGTGGCGCGGTCGAGGTCGGTCACGGCGATGGCGATCTGCCCGATGCGGGTCGGCCGATCGAGCCTGGCTCCTTCCATCTGGCGCCACCCAGGTGATAGCGTTCTCTCAAAGTAACCGTCGAGGCATCGTATGCCCGCCTACCGCGCCGCGCTGCTGCTCCTTCCCCTGCTCGGTTCCCTCGCCTGCGCCTCCAATCCGTCGCCCGCCGGTGCAGACACCCAGAGCGCCGTCGTGACCATCGATAACCAGGCCGCGTACGATATGGACGTCTACGTCCACCAGCGGGACGGCGTCGTCCGGCTCGGTTTCGCGCCGGCCAAGCAGGAGACGCGATTCCGGATTCCGCCCTCGTTCATCGCCGGCTCGGGCATCATCCAGTTCGAGGCCCGGCCCAAGCCGTCGGGGAATCCCGAGGTGAGCGACCCGTTCACGGTGCACCCGGGCGACGAGCTGAGCTGGGCGATCTCGCCGCAGTAGTCCGGGCGCGCGGGGCACAGCTTCGATCCGCTCAGGGTGACGAGGATCTCACGGGTGCCCGAAGGTCCATTCGGTGAAGAGCCCGACCCAGATCATCGCCGCGGCGATGGCGAGGTAGAGGCCCGCCGCTGGCTCGTCGCCGATCAGGCCGCGGAGCCAGCGCGCGCGGTAGTTCTCCCAGAACCACCACGGTCGGACCAGGGTGACGAGTGCGAGAAACGCACCCAGCCCGACCCAGAGAGTCCGGTTCCTGGGCCAGCCGAGCCGGGTCGCGCCGATCCACAGAATCGCGACCGAGAGCGCGGAGACCAGGAGAAGAATCAGGCCGCCGACGGCGCCGCCGCGGGTCGCGCCGGGTGACTCCGTGTCGCCCGGCCCATCGCTCCACTCGTTCACGGCCAGTGCCGCGAACACCAGGCTCAGAAGCGCGAACGCGACGGCGAGGGCTTTCATCGGTGCTCAAGGCTCGGCGCCGCGGGGCGGCACTCGGGCCTGGGCCTCCGCGTCGAGCAGCGCGAGCTCCGCGCGGTAGACCTTGCGGAGGTACGGCGGCGCGAAGCACCGCTCGGCCCAGCCGCCGAGGCCCGCCCGGCGCCAGGTGGTCTCGAAGGTGACGCGCGAGGCCCGCCCGTCGCTCACCGGCTCGACCAGGAAGCGGGTCGCCGCGCCGGTGGCCACGTCGGTCTCGACCAGCTCACGCCCGGGCACGGGCTCGGTGACGTCGGCGCGCACGCTCCGCACTGCGCCGAACGCCCGGATGCGGAACCGGATCCGGGTGCCGGCGCCCCGCCCTCCCGTCTCCACCTCGAGGCCATCGAAATAGCGGGGCGGCAGGATGGCGGGATGGCCGTCGTGATAGTCCGCGAGGATGCCATACACCACCGCCGCCGGTGCGCCGACGATGGACGTCGCGGAGACCCGGATCTCGGGCATGTCAGGCGTCCACGTCGGAGAGCTGCTCGATGGTCGGGCCGGCCTGGTGCAGCATGGCGTGCTCTCGAGGCTGATTGTGATACCTGCAAGGTAGGCGGGCGGCGCCCGTGCCTACAGTCGGCGGCCGCCGCCGAGCGGCGCCTGGTACCGCATCTCGTTGGTGGCGGTGAAGCCGAGGCGCTCGTAGAGCGGACGGCCCTCGTCCGACGCGTGCAGCACCAGGCGATCGAGCCGCTCTTCCTGCGCCCACCGGATCACCTGCCGCATCAGGGCCTCGGCCACGCCGCGTCGGCGCCACTCGGGCTCGGTGTACACGTTGAGCACGATGGCGTGCCGCCCCTCGGCGACGCCCGGCGAACCGTCCTCGAAGCGGTGCGGATGGGGAAAGGCGAGCCGGCGCTGCGCCCCCGCCCCGCCGATCACGGTCTTGCCGTCGGGCGCGAGCGCGAGCCATGCCACGTACTCCCCGCTCGCAAGCGCCTCCCGGAGCCGGGACTCGGCGATCGCGACGATCGCATGGTAGCCCTCGGGGGTCACCTGTCCCATGTCGCGGAACATGCCGGCGCGATGCCGGGCGATGACGCCAGCGTCGTCCGGTGTCGCGGGCCGGATCGGGATCGTGTCGGTCACGCGGGCTACTCGAACCGGGCGCGGGCGCAGGCGGCCCCGACCGCGGATGCAGCCACGACGAGGGTGCGGAGGCTCATCCGCGGATCGGGCCCGGCGGACCCATCGCGGCGGGAATCACGCGCTCACCAGCTCCCAGCGCCCGGCGTAGCGGCGCACGAAACCGTCGGGGTCGACCTCGAGCTCGGTGGTGAAGGCACCGGCATCGGTTTCGTAGTGGTAGGCCGATGGGCCGGTGCGATGATAGATCTGGTCGAGCGGCTCCAGCGAGAACCCCGGAAACGAGAGCCAGGCCGCGCGCACCCCCACCTGCTCGCCCAGCGCCAGCGAGAGCCGGCGGATCGGCAGCAGGTTGGTCGCGGGCGTAAAGGCGAGGTCCACGTCCACGCACCCGTCGACCTCGTCGCAGGGCCGGCCATCCAGCTGCCATCGCCGATCGGCCGTGACCAGCACGTCGACACGAATGCGCCGGGAGCCCAGCCAGCCGGCCACCCACGCGTGCCGGGTCTGCCAGGCGGCATCGCACACGACGGCGTACTCCATCCGACATGCCTCTCCCTCGTGGAGGAACACGGCCATCCCGCCCAGCTGCCAGAACGGCTCGTGAAATACCAGGCGGGCCGCATCGTGGCCCGGCTGATCGAGGCGGCGCCACAGGAGCGTGCGGTCCCGACCGCTCACGGGGACCGGCGCTTCCCGGAGGAGCCGCGGACCGCGGGGACTGATGGCTGGCGCATACCTCCATCATAGTCGACCCGGCCGGTCGCCGCGGTTCGGAGCCGCCGGGCTTCCGCCTCGCCTTCCCGACGCACCAGCGCCTCCACCCGGCGGCGGAACGTGCCGCCGAAATAGTCGGGCACGCTCTCGGGCAGGCCGAGCTCGCCCGGCTCGCCGGCCCAGGTAAGCCGGCCGGCGAACGGCTCGAGCTCGCGGCGCGCC
>DATEJD010000108.1:0-8638 GCA_035278325.1 Gemmatimonadales bacterium
TCGTGCCGGCCCCGGTGGCGGTCGGCGGCGGCGCGCCGGCGGGCGCCCCGGCCGGCCAGCGGTTGTTGCTGCGGTCGACGTCGGGATACCAGCCGTCCGGATCGATCACCACGCTGTTCACTTTCTTCGGGCCGGCGATCAACGCCGTGTACGTGTTCCGGAGACCCCAGATCTCCACCGGCAGGCTCACGCGCCGGGTGCTCCCGTCGTCCATCAGCAGGCTGAGCTCGACCGGCATCGGCATCTGCCCGACGTTCCGCAGGTACACGCGCGACACCACTCCCGCCGAATCCGACAGCGTCACCGAGTCCACCGCCTGGTCGAGCCGGTCCGTGGTGTAGAACCACGAGCGCCAGAACCAGCTCAGGTCCTCGCCCAGGCCGTCCTCCATGGTGCGGAAGAAGTCGGCCGGGGTGGGATGCTTGTAGGCCCAGCGACGGATGTACTCGCGGAACACCGGGTCGAAGCGATCGGGGGACGTGATGTGCTCACGCAGCAGCACCAGCCCGACCGCCGGCTTGTTGTAGAGCGCCTGGCGCCAGTTCTCGTTGGTGCGCATCCGGTCGGCGGGCGTCATGATGGGCTCTTCGTCGCCCGAGAGCGCGTTCTTGATGTAGGTGTCCTGGACACCGCGCGCCAGCGGAAGCGGCTCGTTGGGCCATCGCTTCGGGAAGCTGTAGTGGTTCATGAAGCTGTTGAAGCCCTCATCCATCCAGCCGTACTGCCGCTCGTTGCTGCCCACCACCATGGGAAACCAGGTGTGGCCGAACTCGTGGTCGGTCACGCTGTAGAGACCCACGGCGTCGGTGCGGTTGCGGCAGAAGACGATCATGGGATACTCCATGCCGCCCTCGATGCCGTTCACGTTGCTCGCATACGGGTACGGGTAGGGCATCCACTGCTTCGAGTAGTACTCGATCGCGGTCTTGGCGTACTGGCTGGCTTCCTTCCAGATCGAGTCCGCCGACGGCGGGTAGAAGCTCATCGCCAGGGTCTTGCCGCCGTTGACGCCGACGGCGTCCCAGATGAAGTGCCGGGCGGCGGCCCAGCTGAAGTCGCGGACGCTGTCCGCCGTGAACCGCCAGGTGAGCGTCGGGTATGGTGTCGGCGGGCGCGAGGCCGGATCGCCGATCTCGTCCTTGCCGCGAATGATCACCGTCTGGTCGCTGGTCCGCGCCCGCGCCAGCCGCGCCCGCTGCGCCGCGGTCAGCACCTCGTCCGGGTTCTGGAGCGTGCCGGTGGCGGCGATGATCATGTCGGCCGGGACGGTCAGGCTGACATCGAAGCTGCCGTATTCCAGGTAGAACTCGCCCTGGCCGAGGTACTGCTCGGTGTTCCATCCGCGCACGTCGTCGTAGACGGCCATGCGCGGGTACCACTGCGCCACCTCATAGATGGTGGCGCCATCGATATCCTCGATGCCCATCCGGTTGCTGTTGGCGCCGAACCCGAACGACCAGGCGAGCTCCAGCACCTGCTTGCCCTTGGGAGGCAGCGGCCGGGCCAGGTCGATGCGAAGCTCGGTCCCATTGACGCTGTACTCGAGCGCCGACGCCGGCACCGCCGGCTTGGCCGGCACGCCGGGCTTGGCCTTGATGGCCGGCATGGCCGGCTCGCCCACCTTGAGCAGCCGAACTGACACCTCCGCGCCCTTGGTGCCGAAGCGCGGGTCCTGCCCGAACACCCGGTAGCCGCGGCTCTCGCTGTTGAACAGGTTCTGCTCCAGATGGAGCCAGACGTAGCGCAGGGTGTCGGGCGAGTTGTTGGTATAAGTGATGCGCTCCTCACCGCGCACCGACCGGCTGGCCGTGTCGAGCGTCGCGCGGATGACGTAGTCCGCGCGCTGCTGCCAGTAGCCTGGCCAGGGCTCGCCACTGCCGGTACGAATCGCGTTCGGTGTAGGCAGCTCGAGCCGGCGGAACGCCGCCTCGGGGTGGTTGGCGGCCGGTGCCGCCTGAGCCAGAACCGAGGTAGGCAGCGAGAGCAGCAGGCCAGCGACGATCAGGCGCACGGAGGACGTCCTTGTGAGAGCGTAGTCGGGAGCGAAATGGCGATGGCCGCTCCGGCGATCAATGGGCCAGAGCGCGGTCGGTGAAGTCGGACTCGCCGGTCACCTCGCGAATCACGTAGGGCTCCAGCCAGTCGGGCAGCGCGACGTGAGCCTGGTCAGGTCCCGGCGCGACTTCGAGGAGAACGAGGTCCCGGTCGAGGTATTGGTCGATCTCCCACTGGAGACCATAATCCGATACGATGTGCCGCCGCTTCCGGATTCGGCGGCCGGCGGTGAGCGGCCAGATGGCCTGGAACAGCTCGGCATCCACCTCGCCCTCCGGCTCGGCGGGTCCGGCTCCCGTGGCGGGCCGCGAGGTTCTGAGCGTCGCCGGACCCGGCGCGGTTCCGAGTCTCGTGATCCGCTCGACCCGGCGCAGGCCGGGCAGCCAGCCCTGCTCGATCTCCGCGCGAGCGAAGGCGAGGGCGGTCGCCGGAACCCGCCGGAGCAGAAAGCGGCGCTCGATCTCCGCCACACACGCGGGGCGGTTGGCGATTCGCTTGCCCGCCTGGGTAACCGCCTCGAAAAATCCGTCCGCCGCGCCGGCCAGCCAGTCGGCTCGCAGGCGCGCGAACGCCTCCGCCTCGCGCTCCTCCAGCCGCTCGGCCAGCGCGAGGAGCCCGGGCCTGGGGTCGTCGCCGTCGTCCACCCCGGGTGCCTGCACCACGCCGGCGCGAACCGCGGCGTCGAGCCGGCGCTCGTGCTCGCGGCCGGCCTTGGCCAGATCTCGCAGCAGCGCCGCGCGTTGGGTGCGGCTGTCGCGCAGCTCACCCAGGGCGTCCTGCAGCTCGCGCAGCTTGCCGATCAGCGGCTCGACGCCATGCACCTCGCTCCGGATCGGCTCGAGCAAATAGCGCAGGCGCTTGGCCGCGACGCGGGCCCGGTGGGCCGGCGCCTCGTCGACCATGGTGCGCACCGCGCCGAGGCGGCACTCGAGATCGCCGGCGAACTTGCGGATCCGGCTGCCGAGCACCGCCGCGGCCTCGTGGCGCCGGCGAGACGGATCGCGCTCGATGCGCAGGCGATACCGCTCGAGCCGCCGGCGAACGCGCGCCTCCAGTCGGGCGAACCGCCGGGTCACGTGGCGGATCAGCCGACGGTCGGCCCGGCGGCGCCGAGCCTCGAGTCGCTCCAGGTGCCACCGAAGGCCCACTCGCTGCCGCTCGCTCAACGCCGGCTCCTGCTCGCGCTCCCACGCCAGGTGGACCTCGGCGTCGCGACTCCGCGCCGTCGCGCGGGCCAGCCGCGCCATGCGTCGCCGCAGACGACCCGGCACGCTGCCGTCGATCTCGGGGCGATAGGCCTGGAGACAGCTCCGCAGCCGGCGAGTCGCGACGCGGAAGTCGTGCAAGGCGGTCGGGTCGGTCGGATCCTGCAACCGGCGGGCCGCTTCGGCGGTCCGATCCACCAGCGCCAGGGCGATGAGTCGGGCGGCCTCTTCCGCGGGCAGGTCGAGCAGGTACTCCGGCAGCGACACGAGCATCTCCGAGGGGGACCGGGGCAATGTACCGGGCGGTCGGAGGGCAGGGAAGGACGAGGTCAGGCGGTCAGGGGCAGTGGGACAATCCGAGCTGCTGGGCCCGAGTCACCCTGAGCGAAGCGAAGGGGGCATCCCCCAACGCATGCCCCCTTCACTGCGTTCAGGGTGACTCCCACCGTCAGAGTGACTCCGACCGTCAGGGTGACTCCGACCGTCCCCCCATCCGACTACGGCGTCTGCGCCGTCCACGCATCGTTGCTGGGATTCACGTCGGGGAACAGACCATCCGGATTGACCCGCGCGCGCACGATCGCCGGTCCCGGCGGCACGCGATACACGAAGCGGTTGCCGTTGTACCAGATCTCCACCGGCAGCTTCACGGTGTTCTTGGTTCCGTTGGCCAGGTCCAACTCGAGCTCGACCGGCATCACGGCCGGGCCCAGGTTCCGGATTGTCACCAGGCTGCTGCTGTCGGGCGCCTGCTTGACGCTCTCGACGCTCTGGTCCAATGCGGCCGTGGTGTAGAAGAAGCCCCGCCAGAACCAGGACAGATCACGGCCGGAGACTTCCTCGATCGTGCGGAAGAAGTCCGCCGGCTGGGGATGCTTGAACGCCCACCGCCGGGTGTACTCCCGGAACGCGGTATCGAATACTTCCGGGCCGAGCACCTTGTTCCGGAGGGCGAGCAGCAGGATCGACGGCTTCTCGTACGCCAGGGCGCCGAGGTTGTCGTTGTTGCGATAGCGGTTGGCCGGCGTCATGATCGGCTGCGGCGTCGGCCCCTGGTCCAGGCTGGTGACGAAGCGGATCTCGCTCCGCCGCTTGTCGCTGTCGTTCCGCTTCCAGTAATCCTCCTCGGAGAACGTATTGATGAAGGTATTGAAGCCTTCATCCATCCACGCGTAGCGCCGCTCATCCGAGCCCACGGTCATCGGGTACCACATGTGGCCGATCTCGTGGGTGATCACGTTGTACAGCTCGTCCTTGTCGTCGGCGGCCGCCTCCATCGCCACCATGGGGTACTCCATTCCCGACACCGGGCCCTCGACCGCGCTGATCTGCGGATAGGGGTAGGGGAACCAGTGCGTGCTGTACTCCTGGATCGAGAAGCGGCTCATCTTGGCCGCATCCTCCCAGGTCGTCCGCGCGTCGCTCCGGTAGTATGCCTGGGCCAGCACGCCGTTCCAGCCGCAGGCGTCCCACACGTAGTCCGGTGAGGCCGCCCAGACCGCGTCCCGCACCTGCTCGGCGTGGAACCGCCAGGTGAGCGTTCCGTCAGGCCGGGGCCGCGCCGCGCCCGACGCCAGCTCATCGGCCGTGACAATGGCCATCGTCGTATCGGACTTGACGGCGGCGGCGAGCCGCGCGCGTTGCGTGGGGGTGAGCACCTGCTCGGGGTTCTGCAGCACCCCGCTGCCCGCCACGATATAGCCGGCCGGCACGGTCACCTCGTAGTCGATGGTGCCGTACTCGAGATAGAACTCGCCCTGCCCGAGGTACTGATCGGTGTTCCACCCGTGCACGTCGTCGTACACCGCCATGCGCGGATACCATTGGGCGATCTCGTACAGGTTGCCTTCGCGGCCCATCCGGTCGGCGCCGTGCTCCGGCACGTTGAAGGCGTACCGCAGGTCGAACACCGTGGTCTCGCCAGGCGCGAGCGGCCGGGCGAGGTCCACCCACATCATGGTGTCGTCCACCCGATGGGTGAGCGCCGTCGGGGGCAGTGGCCGGGCCGGGTCGGTGGCCAGCGCCGACGAGCGGTGACGCGGCCTCGCGCTCGGCGGCGCGGCGGAGGCCGCGGGCGAGCTTTGCGTGATGCTGGCGATCTCGAAGCCCCCCGCGAACCCGGACCCGCCGAACCGGCTTTCGGCCGCGAACAGCAGCGACCCGGTGCTGCCAGGCTTGAACAGGTTCTGGTCCACCTGCATCCACACGAAGCGGAGCGTGTCGGGCGAGTGGTTGGTGTAGCGGATCTGCTCGGTGCCGGCCACCCGCTTGGCGGCGGTGTCCAGCGTGGCCTTGATGGTGTAGTCGGCGCGCTGCTGCCAGTACGCCGGCCCGGGCGCGCCGTCGGCGCCGCGGATATCGGTGGGGGTCGGCAGGGGCAGCGGGCTGAAGATCCCGGTGTCCGCCACCGGGGGCTTGAGCGCGGGTTGCAGGTTGAGCAGACGAACGGGCTGGCGCGGCGTGTTCGAGTCGGGCTGCTGGGCCCAGACTGGTGCCGCGGCGAGCAGCAGGATCAGGACGGAGGGGCGCATGGGGGCCGGCTGAGGCTAGAGCTTCGGCAGCGTCACGCCGGTCTGGCCCTGATACTTCCCGGCCTTGTCGGCGTAGCTGGTCTCGCAGATGTCGTGGTCGTCGGCCTCGAAGAAGAGGACCTGACAGATCCCTTCATTCGCGTAGATCCGGGCCGGGAGCGGAGTGGTGTTGCTGATCTCGAGCGTCACGTGCCCTTCCCACTCCGGCTCGAACGGGGTCACGTTGGTGATGATGCCGCAACGCGCGTAGGTGCTCTTGCCGACGCAGATGGTCAGCACCTCGCGCGGAATGCGGAAGTACTCCACCGAGCGCGCCAGGGCGAAGCTGTTGGGCGGCACGATGCACACGTCGCCCTCGAACGGGACGAAGCTCCGCTGGTCGAACTCCTTGGGGTCGACGACGGCGCTCAGCACGTTGGTGAAGATCTTGAACTCGGGTGCCACCCGCATGTCGTAGCCGTAGCTCGATACGCCATAGGAGATCACCCGCCGGCCCTGCGCGTCCGTCTGCCGGACCTGGGCCTCCACGAACGGCTCGATCATCCCGCGCTCGCGGGCCATTTGGCGGATCCAGCGGTCGGACTTGATGGACATGCGCCCTCGAGGAGGTGGCGGAGCCTGGGTTATCGGGCGGGGAATATAGTCGGATCCGAACAGGCCGCTTGGGCCGTTTGACCCGGCCCGGGGCGGGTTGAATTGACCCCCTAAGTCGGTTACCTTCTGCAGGATAAGTGAAAAAATTCACCAGCGATCGCCGTATGCCGAGTCTTCGTATGCCGATCCTTCGCCGAGGCGTATGCTTCAGCCCTACATTCCCATCCTGATTCTGATCGCGTTCGTGGTGGCCAACGCGATCCTGATGCTGGGCGTGTCGCACCTCCTCTCGACCTACCGCCGGACTCCTACCAAGATCGCCCCCTATGAATCCGGCATGCCGGTCCTGGGCGACGCGCGCGAGCGGTTCTCGGTGAAGTTCTACCTGGTCGCCATGCTGTTCATCATCTTCGACATTGAGACCGTCTTCATGATTCCGTGGGCCGTGGCCTTCCGTCAGCTGAGCGACATGGCCGGCCTGCTTATCATCGAGATGCTCGTCTTCATCGTGATTCTCGCGGTGGGGTACGTGTATATCTGGAAGCGGGGAGCGTTGCAATGGGATTGACCAATCCCGCCACCGAATACCAGAAGGCCGACGCGACGACGATGTCGTCGATGTCGCCCAACTGGATCACCACCCGGCTGGATTTCCTCACCAACTGGGCCCGGAGCAACTCGCTCTGGCCCATGCCGTTCGGCACGGCCTGCTGCGCCATCGAGTACATGGCCACGGCCGCGAGCCGGTTCGACATCGCCCGGTTCGGCATGGAGCGGCAGAGCTTCTCGCCCCGCCAGGCGGACGTACTGATCTGCGCCGGCCGGCTGCCGTTCAAGCTCGCGCCGGTCATCCGGCGGATCTGGGACCAGATGCCGCAGCCCAAGTGGTCCATCTCGATGGGCGCCTGCGCGTCGTCGGGCGGGATCTTCGACAACTACTCGATGGTGCAGGGCATCGATACCATCATTCCCGTCGACGTGTACGTCCCGGGATGCCCGCCTCGACCGGAGGGCCTCATCTACGGCATCCGGCTGCTCCAGAAGAAGATCATGGGCGAGAGCATCGCCGACGGCTCGCTTCGCGAGGAGCAGCTGGTCGGCCCGTCGGGACTCTTCCTGCCGCCCGAGCGGGTGGACGAGCTGTCCGAGCCGTTCGGGAATTCCGTTCACCAGACCCGCTCCACGTGATGGCACCGATCACGGACGCGGCGCCCCGCGGGGCGGGGCTCCTATTGCGTCCCCGGCCGGCTTCGGCCCACCAGCGAGGGATGCGATGACCGCGCCGGTCTCACCGTCGGTTGCCCCGCTCCGCGCCCAGTTCGGCGACGCGATCGTGCGCCACGCCGTCTCGTGCGGGGACACGATCGTGTACATCCGTCCGGAGCGCGCCCACGATGTGCTGGCCTGGCTCCGCGACACCGCGGGCCAGCAGTTCGATTATCTCACCGATGTCACCGCGGTCGAGTACCGCGATCCCGAGCGCCCGCTCGAGGTGGTGTGGCAGCTCCGGTCGATTCCGCGGAAGGCGGACCTGCGGGTCAAAGCGGAGCTCGCCAAGAGCGGGCCGCTCGAGGTTGCCTCGGTGTGGGATCTGTGGCACGGGGCGGACTGGCTGGAGCGCGAGGTGTACGACATGTTCGGCATCGTCTTCGCGGGCCACCCGGACCTCCGGCGAATCCTCATGTGGGAGACCTACGCCGAAGGGTATCCCCTGCGGAAGGACTTCCCGCTGCGCGGCCACTTCAGCCGGGCGGAGCAGACCCGGCAGGCGCTGGCCGCGAACCCGGAAGCGCACTACTCCATGGAAGAGCTGTCCATCGCCGAGGCGTTCAACGAGCTGCCCGCCGACATGCGGGAGCGGCTCGCCCGCGGCGAGCGAGGATTCCTGAAATGAGCCTTCGCACCGTCGAGATGGCGTTGGCCACCCCCGGTCTCGATGCCCAGGGGCGCCCCACGCGCGTCCCGCTCGGGGCCGGCAACGGCACCTACGACGAGGGATTCGGCGCCGAGCACATGCTGGTCAACATCGGCCCGCAGCACCCGGCCACGCACGGCGTGCTGCGCCTGGTGCTCGAGCTCGAGGGCGAGACGGTCAAGCGCTGCATCCCCCATCTGGGCTACCTGCACTCGGGCTTCGAGAAGCTGGGCGAGTACCGGCACTACAACCAGATCATCCCGCTCACCGACCGGACCGATTACCTGTCCCCCATGGCCAACAACGTCTGCCTGGCGCTGGCGGCCGAGAAGCTGATG
>DATEJD010000109.1:0-3534 GCA_035278325.1 Gemmatimonadales bacterium
AGGAGGCGTAGACGAACCATAACACCATGCCTACAAAGAACTTCCGCCGCAAAGACCGAGCTTTCCCCCACACCGGCCGCCCTCGCCGGTGGACAAAAATGCGAACCGTCTGTCCAGAAACGATTTGTGATGTGGATTCAACATCATTGCTTGACCCCGCTCAGGGCCGTTCCTATATTGGCTCCCTCTCTCCTCGGCCTGCCCGGCCGCCACAGCGTCGACATTCGCGGTTCTCCACCTCGTCCCTGGGGTTGTTTATGGCCCATGTCCGTGCGAAAGCTCGTATGCTGGTCCGTTCCGCTCCGTCTGGCGCTTTCGATCAATACCTCCTCGACATCCAGAAGCTCCCCATGATCTCGGATCCCGAGGAAGAGAAGCGCCTGGCCAGGCGGGCGCTGGCCGGCGACGAGACCGCCGCGGAGCGCCTGGTCACCGCCAACCTCAGATTCGTCATCTCCTACGTCAAGAAATACCAGGGCCACGGGCTCGACCTGTCCGAGCTGGTCGCCATCGGCAACGAAGGGCTGCTCAAGGCGGTCAAGAAGTTCGATCCCGACCATGGCGTGAAGTTCATCTCCTACGCCGTGTGGTGGGTCCGGCAAGCCGTGCTCAAAGCCCTCGCCGAGCAGACCCGAAGCGTCCGGATCCCGCTCAACCAGAATTCCGCGCTCGTGCGCATGGCCCGCGCCCAGAGCTTCCTGGCCCAGGAGCTCGGCCGGGAACCCACCGATCAGGAAATCGCCACCGCCCTGAACGACTCCGTCGACAACATCCGCAGCGCCCGCCGCATGACCTCGACCGAGGTCTCGCTCGACGCGCCCGTGGAGCGGCAGGACCGGAGCGCCAGCACCTTCGGCGAGCGCGTCGCCGGCACCGGCCAGGGCGAGATCGAGGAGATGACCGACTGCCGCCTGCAGCGCGAGTTCATCGACCGCATCTTCCAGCGCCACCTCACCCCCCGCGAACGCAAGATCCTCTCGCTCTACTACGGCCTCGAGGAAGGCTCCGAGGCCCTTACCCTCGAAAAGATCGGCGAGCTGCTCGGCGTCACCCGCGAGCGCATCCGCCAGATCCGCGCGCGCGCCTTCAAGAAGCTGCGGGATTCGCCGGATGTCCGGGCGCTCAGGGGGTTCTGGGGGGCAGCCTGAGCGGTAAGCGGTAAGCAAGTCACCCTGAGCGAAGCGAAGGGGGCATGCCCGAACGCATGCCCCCTTCACTGCGTTCAGGGTGACTCCGTTCCCGCTCACCGCTCACCGCTTACCGCTAGATTTACTGGAATGCGTCTCCCCCTCTTCCCTCTCTCCGTGGTGCTCTTCCCCGGCACCCCGCTTCCGCTCCACATCTTCGAGCCCCGCTATCGCCAGATGCTGGCGGACTGCCTCGCGGGCGACCGGCGCTTCGGGATCACGCCCGCGGGCAGCGAGCAGGAGGCGCCGGACCCGGGGATGGTCGGCTGCACCGCCGAGGTGCGGGTGAACCAGGAGCTGCCGGACGGGCGGTCCAACATCGTAGTGCTCGGCGGCGATCGCTTCGTCGTCACCACCGTGGTGGACGACCCCGCTCCCTACTTCGTTGCCGCGGTCCAGACCTTCGACGACGAGGCCGGCACCACGCCGGCGCCGCAGCGGGTCGAGCTGCTCCGCGAGGTCTTCACCCGCTATGCGGCCATGATGCGCGAGCTGAGCGACGTCGAGCCCCGGAAACCCGAGCTGCCCGACGAGCCGCTCCCCCTGTCCTTCCATGTCGCCGCGGCCGTGGACGTCGAGACCCCCATCAAGCAGCAGCTCCTGGTGGAGCGCTCCACCGCCCGCCGAGTCGAGGCCCTGCTCATGGTGCTGGCCGCGGTGAGCACCGGCCTGGAGCGGGCGCTCGAGGTGCATCGCCGGGCGCACACCAACGGACGGGGGCATCGCATCCCGCCGATGCCAGCTACCTGATGAGCGCGCTGAGCCCGGATCTGCTCGACCAGCTGGGCCGCATCGTGGGACCGCGCTGGGTGCGGCACCGCCGCGCCGAGCTCAAGACCTACGCGATGGACGGCCTCCCCACTCGCGAGTCGTATCCCGGCGTGGTGGTCATGCCGGCCGATGCGGAGCAGGTGCGCGCGATCGTCCGGCTGCTCCACCTCGTGGGCGTCCCGTTCGTGGCTCGCGGCGCCGGCACCGGCCTCTCGGGCGGCGCCGTGGCCGACCCCGACGCCGTGCTGATCACCCTCACCCGGCTGAACCGGATCATCCAGGTCGACCGGGCGCACCGCCGCGCGGTGGTGCAGCCGGGCGTGGTGAACGCTCGCCTGTCCGAAGCCGTGGCGCCCTACGGCCTCCACTACGTGCCCGACCCGTCCAGCCAGGCCGCCTGCACCGTGGGCGGCAACGTGGGCGAGAACGCCGGCGGCCCCCACTGCCTCAAGTACGGTGTGACGACCAACCACATCGTGCAGCTCCAGGTGGTGCTGCCCGACGGCTCGATGGTGGAGCTGGGCTCGCCCCACGGCGAGCCCTGGGGCCCCGACCTGGTCGGCCTCTTCGTCGGCAGCGAGGGCATGTTCGGCATCGTCACCGCCATCACCGTCCGGCTCGAGCCCATGCCGCCCAGCGTGCGCACCATGCTGGCCGACTTCCCCACCGTCCGCGCGGCCAGTGAGGCGGTCTCCTCGGTGATCGCCACCGGCATCGTGCCGGCCGCGATGGAGATGATGGACCGCGCCTGCGTCGCCGCGGTCGAGGCCTCGATCTACGCGGCCGGCTACCCCACCGACGCCGCGGCCGTCCTCCTGGTGGAGCTTGATGGCCAGCCCGACGCGGTCGACGCCGAAGCCGCCATGGTGCAGGAGATCCTCTGCTCCTGCGGCGCCCGCTCGGTGCGGAGCGCGTCCACCTCCGCCGACCGCGCCCGTCTCTGGCAGGGCCGGAAGAAGGCCTTCGGGGCGATGGGACGGATCGCGCCCGATCTGGCCGTCCAGGATGCCGTCGTCCCCCGCTCGGCGCTGCCCGAGATCATGGACCGCATCGCCGAGATTCGCGACCGCCATCGGTTGAGCATCAGCAATGTGTTTCACGCGGGCGACGGGAACCTGCACCCCAACATCTCGTTCGACCGCCGCGACCCCGACGTTACCCACCGGGTGCACGTGGCCTGCCAGGAGATCATGGCGGCCTGCGTCGCGGCCGGCGGCAGCATCACCGGCGAGCACGGCGTCGGCTCCGACAAGCTCGATTACATGCCCTGGATCTTCGACCCCGAAACGCTCGGTGCAATGCGTGCCGTGCGGCGGGTTTTCGATCCCACCGAACAGGCCAATCCGGGCAAGGTTGTCCCGGTGCACGCCTGCCGCGAGTGGCGCGCGGCGCCGGGGGCCCGATGAGCGACGTCGTCCACGGCAGGCTCCGCGCCCTGCTCGGCTCCGCCGGCGTCGATCGCGATCCGGCCGGCCTGCCGCGCGCCATTCCCGACACGGCCGACGCGCTGTCGCTGGTCTGCCGGCTGGCGCACGAGGAAGGCTGGAAAATCCGGGTCGAGGGCCAGGGCACCTGG
>DATEJD010000110.1:0-2062 GCA_035278325.1 Gemmatimonadales bacterium
CACCCGCGCCGCCGCTGAGTTTCTCAAGGAGGCCGGTCGGGGCCAGGCGACGGACACGGCCTTCTACAACGCCGGAACCGCTGCCCTGGCGGCCGGCCGACTCGAGGTGGCGCGGGGCGCACTCAACCAGGCGACCAAGTCGCTGGATCCGGGGCTCCGCTATCGCGCGCTCTACAACCTCGGTCTCGCGTCGCTGCTCGCGGCACAAGCCGACACCACCCGTCGCGACGAGATGCTGGATGACGCGACCGACCGGCTGCGCCAGGCGCTGCTGCTGCAGCCGGGCTCGGCGCGGGCCAAATGGAACCTCGAGCTCGCCGAGCGGCGTCGGCCGCCACCGCCACCACCGCAGAGCGGCGGCGGGGGCGGCGGGACGCCTCCCCCGACGGGCGGGCCCTCGTCGCCTCAGCAGAAGCCGCCGGAGCCCCAGCCCAAGGAGCTGACCCAGAGCCAGGCGGAGCAGATCCTCAACTCGATGGAGCGCCGGGAGCGGGAAACGCGTGAGGAGCAGCAGCGCCGACTGCAGAACAACTCGGGCGGAGTGAAGGACTGGTGAGGCCGCTCGTGTACCTGCTCGCGCTCACGGCGCTCCAGGGCGAGCAGCCGCAGCTCGACGCGTCGGTGGACGAGGACCGGGTCTCGGTGGGTGAGGAGCTCACCTACACGCTCCGGGCCGTGAGCCATTCGCCGGCGCCGCTGCAGATCAGCCTCGCGCCGCTCAACGGACTCGAGGTGGTGGCCCGGAGCGAGCGCACCGAGGTCGGCTTCGGCGCCGGCCCGGTCCGCACCACCGTGCTCGAGATCCGGCTCCGGGCGGTCCGGCCCGGCCACTGGCAGATCGGTCCCGCGCACGCGGTGCAGGGCCGGGACACGGTAGAGGCTGAGCCCGTCGTAGTCGACGTGGCCGCCAATCGCGCGGGCATCGCGTCCAGCTTGAGCCCGCGCCTCCGCCGGTTGCTGGAGCACGCGACCCCTCCGCCCGTGGGGCAGCCGGGCGTGGACCTCGTGGTCTCCACCGACACCGTGCGAGTGGGGGAGCAGGTGGACGTGGTGACCACCGCCTGGTTTCCTCGCGATCTCCGGCTGCAGCTCCGCCGGCCGCCGACGCTGCAGCCGCCGGTCATCGACGCGGTGTGGAGCTTTCCGCAGACCACACCCAGCGGCATCGCTGCCACCCGCAACATCCGGGGCCGCTGGTACGATCTGTTCGTTTCCCACCAGGTGGTCTTTCCCCTGGTCGCCGGCACCGTCACCATTCCGCGCGCCACGCTCAAGTACAGCACGCCCGTCGCGCTCCAGTTCTTCAGCCAGGAGGAGCGCTTCGCCCTCTCGAGCCGAGCCGACACGCTCGTCGTGCTGCCGCTCCCGGCCGCGGGACGCCCGAGCGACTTCGCCGGCGCGATCGGCAGCGCGCTCACGCTCGACCGTCACGTGTCGCCCGCGACCGGCAGCGTGGGCGAGGGATTGGCGATCGAGCTCAGGCTGAGCGGGGAAGGGAACACGGCGCTCTGGCCCAACCCCGAGGTCCGGTGGCCGTCCGACGTTCGTGCCTATCTCGAGCGGGTGGACGAACAGGTGAGCAACACCGAAGGACGGATCGGCGGCAGCAAGACCTTCCGGTACCTGGTGGTGCCGGATTCGGCCGGCGCGCTGCTCCTGCCGGGCGTGAGCTACGCGTACTTCGACCTTGGAAGCGACCGATACCGCGATCTCACGCTCGCGCCGGCCTCGGTGCCGGTGGAGCCCCGCGGGGAAACCGCGGCGGCCACGGCGCTCCCACCCGAGCTGCTCCATCAGGAGCGCCCGGCGCTGGCGTGGAGCTGGGCGCACCAGATTCCCGATTGGGTCTGGATCGCGGTGCTGGGCTTTCCCCCGCTGCTCCTGAGCCTGCGCGGGCGCCTGGCGTGGCGGCCCAGGCGGCATCGGCGTCAGCCGCCGCCGGCCGGCAGAGACCTGGGCGGCGCGGAAGCCGCGCTCGACGAGCTCATCGTGACGCTGGTGCCCGACCCGGATCGCCGGTTCGGGCCGGCGCTCGCCGCCGCGGTTCGAGCGGCCGGCGCCG
>DATEJD010000111.1:0-7827 GCA_035278325.1 Gemmatimonadales bacterium
CCCGGCGCCCGTGAGGGGGACGCCGAGCGTGCCGCCCACGACGGCCGCGATCCGGGCGTAGTCGAGGAACAGGAGCGTGTTCCCGGCGTCGAACAGGACCGCCCGAAGCGGCACGTGAGATCCGATCACACGGTCAACGGAACCGGAGCAGGCCGGCCAAACCGTCGACGGCGCTCCGCGCCTCGAGGTCGTACACCACGTTCACGCCGACCCGCTGCCGCAGCGCCTCTTCGATGGCGTCGTCGACCACGTCGAGCACCGGCACCGGCTCCCCTTCCTCGCGGCATTCCCGCTCGGTCAGGGCCAGCCGCCCCGAGGTGCCGCAGCGGAAGCCGGGCTGACTCGCGTCCGCGTTGACCAGGAGACTCCTCACCTGGCCCCGCGAGAGCGCGCGCAGCGTGGCCCCGAGACCGTTGACGCTCCAGCCGCTGCCGAGCGCCTCGGTCATCTCCCGCACCTCGGCGCGCTCGCTGGCCCGCTCCCAGGCCTGGCGCACGGCGAGGGTCGCCTCGTGGACCGCGGCCGGCGTCGCGCTCTTGGGCGTGAGCCGCGCGATGCCGATGAGCCGCTCGGCCAGGTAGGTGTGGAGGAACGGCTCGACCGCGCCGGCCTCGGCGCCGGTTCCGGCCAGCACGATGCTGTGGGCCGGCTGCCGGCGATCGATGACGAACAGCTCCCGCGCGATGGCCTCGTAGTGGCGCTGCTTCTCGGTCCGGATCCGGTTGTTGTAGCTGTGCTCGCCCCAGCCGGGCCCGTTCTGATCGCCGCGGAACCGCTTCCCGCGGGTGCTGTCGGCCCGGAGGCCGATGAGCTCCCGGCAGTCGTACGCGGTGACCTCGAAGAACCGCGCGGCCATGCGATCGAGCACCACGGTGAGCAGCCGCCCGAATTCGTCTTCCACCGAGGCGAGCTCGCGCACCAGCGGCGTACTGTCGACCGCCAGGCGGGAACGGTAGACGACGGGCAGCGGCACCGCCTCGAACAGACCGAGCGCCTCGCAGGCGAAGATGGCCACGCCTTGCGTGGACGGGAGATTGCCGGGCGTGTACAGGTGCTGCTGGACCCGCTCGAGGTCGCGCACGACCTCGTCATGGATGGCGCGCTCGAGGCCGAGCCGCGGCAGCGCCTGCATGACCGCGCGCACCCGATTCTTGAGCTTGATGAGATACTTGCCCCGGGTTCGATCCCGCGGCTCGAGCTTGAGGTAGCACGTGACCACCCGGTGGGGGCCGGGTGCGACCGCGGTCAGCCGAGCGAGACGATCGGCGACGGGCGCCAAGGGACGGGTACGGAGCCGCCCGTCGGTGGACCGGATGGCGGTACGCCGGTTGTCAGAAGAATACCGGCTCTCGATAACTGCCATAAATCTCCTCCAGCACGTGCCGGATCTCGTACAGCGTGCAATAGGCACGCGCGCAATCCAGCATGGCGGGAATGATGTTTCGGTCTTCGGCGGCGGCGCACCGGAGCTGGGCGAGCCGCGACTCGACAAGCGCGGGATCGCGGGTGGCGCGCACCCGCGCCAGCCGCTCCCGCTGGGTCTGCTCGGCGGCGTCGCCCACCTTGAGGATCTCGACGGGCGCCTCCGCCTCCTCCACGAAGTCGTTCACCCCGACCAGGGTGCGGCGGCCCTGCTCCACCTCCGACTGGAAACGCGCCGAGCTGGAGGCGATCTGCCGCTGGAACCACCCGGTCTCGATGGCCCGCACCACCCCGCCCTGCGCCTCGATCTCCGCGAACAGCGCCTCGGCCTCGCGCTCGAGCACATCGGTCAGCGCCTCGACGTAGAACGAGCCGCCCAGCGGGTCGGCCACGTTGGGCACGCCGGTCTCATACGCCAGGATCTGCTGGGTGCGGAGCGCGATGCGCACCGACTCCTCCGTGGGCAGCGCCAGCGTCTCGTCCAACGCGTTGGTATGCAGCGATTGCGTGCCGCCCAGCACGGCCGCCAGCGCCTGGTACGCCACCCGGACCACGTTGTTGTGCGGCTGCTGGGCCGTGAGCGTGACCCCCGCCGTCTGGCAGTGGAACCGCATCCGCCAGCTCCGGGGATCCCGCGCCCCGTAGCGATCGCGCATGTGGCGCGCCCAGATGCGCCGCGCGGCCCGCAGCTTGGCGATCTCCTCGAAGAAGTCGTTGTGCACGTCCCAGAAGAACGACAGCCGCGGCGCGAAGCGATCCACGTCCAGGCCGCGGGCGATCCCGTGCTCGACGTAGCAGAAGCCGTTCGCCAGGGTGAACGCCAGCTCCTGGGACGCCGTCGACCCCGCCTCGCGGATGTGATAGCCCGAGATCGAGATCGTATTCCACTTGGGCGTGTGCTCCGCCGCCCACTCGAAGAGGTCGACGATGATCTTGAGCGCGGGCTCCGCCGGGTAGATCCAGGCGTGCTGCGCCATGTATTCCTTGAGGATGTCGTTCTGGATGGTGCCCTGGAGCTGGGCGATCGGCACGCCCTGGCGCTCCGCCGCGGCCACGTAGAAGCAGAACAGCATCGCGGCCGGCCCGTTGATGGTCATCGAGGTCGAGACCTGGTCGAGCGGAATGCCGTCGAACAGGGTCTCCATGTCGGCCAGGCTGGAGATCGCCACGCCGCACTTGCCGACCTCGCCTTCGGAGCGCGGGTGGTCGGAGTCGTAGCCCATCAGGGTGGGAAAGTCGAACGCCACCGAGAGCCCGGTCTGCCCGCGCTCGAGCAGGAACTTGTAGCGCTCGTTGGTGTCGTCGGCCGTGCCGAACCCGGCAAACTGCCGCATGGTCCAGAGCCGGCCGCGGTACATCGTCGGGTGGATGCCGCGGGTGAAAGGGAACTCGCCCGGGAGGCCTGCGGCGGCCTCCGCATCGGGCTGGAGGTCGAGCGCCGTGTAGACTGGCTCGACCGCGCGGCCGGAGACCGAGGTGAAGTCGACGTCGGTGCGGGTCGGGAGCCGGGCGGCGGCGGCGCGCCAGGCGGCCACTTCCGCGCGCAGCCTGGCCAGCTCACGCTCCTGCTCGGCCAGGCGACGGGCAGTCTCCGCATCGAGATCGGCGTTCCACAGGGTCATTGTCGCCCGCCTTGATTCAGGTCCACCCGCCTGGGCGATCCCGGCCCGGCACCACCGTGGCGAGCATCGACGGCCCTGCGCGTCGGAGGAGAAAATCGCCCCGCCGGCAGACGCAGGCAAGCACGGAACGACCGCGCCGTCACCGTCATGCCTTGGGGGATAAGCGGCATTGGCACCGCTTACGGCCGCTCGCCCTGCTTGAGGCTCCTCAGCACCTCGGCGGCCACCTCGTAGGGACTGGCGGCGCGGGACGCGATGTCATCGAGTCGTGCCTCGATCCGCTCGCTGGCTCCGGTCTCTTCCCACACCCACCGCCGCGCGGCCCGGTCCACCACCTCGCGGGTCCGGTCGAGCCAGCGGCGACGGCGGCGCTGATCGAGCGCGCCGCTTTCCTCGAGATAGGCATGGTGCCGATCGAGCGCGTCGATGAGGGCGGCAACGCCGTCGCCCTTGGCGGCGACGGTGAGAACGACTGGGGGATCCCAAGGGGACGGTTGGACGGTCAGACGGTCGGACGGTCCGGGGGAAGCGCGGTCGGCGGAGGTGCCCGTCCGACCGTCCGATCGTCTGACCGTCCGCCCGTCAAACCCATGATGCGCCCGTACGTTTCGAAACGCGTTTCCCCGCCGGATGCCCAGCGTGACCTCGATTTCCTGCCGCAGCTTTTCGGCCCCGGGGCGGTCGGCCTTGTTCACGACGAAGAGATCGGCGATCTCCATGACTCCCGACTTGAGCGTCTGAATTCCGTCGCCCGACTCGGGGACCAGCACCAATACCGTCGTGTCCGCCATACGGGCGACGTCCAGCTCGCTCTGCCCCACCCCGACCGTCTCGATCAGGATCCGGTCGAACCCTGCGGCATCGAGCAGATCGCACACCTCACGGGTAGTGGTGGCCAGGCCGCCGAGCGAGCCGCGGCTGCCCATGGAGCGGATGTAGACACCCTGGTCGAGCGCGACGGATTCCATGCGGATGCGGTCGCCCAGCAAGGCACCGCCGGTGAACGGGCTGGTGGGATCAACGGCCACGACGGCGACCTTGAGACCATTCTGCCGGTACGCCGTGATCAGCCGCTCGACCAAAGTCGATTTGCCGGCCCCGGGAGGGCCGGTGACGCCGATCCGGCGGGCGCGACCGACGGACCTGTGGACCCGCGCCAGCAGCTGTTCGAAGCCGGGCCGCCCGTTCTCGACCACCGAGATCGCCCGGGCCAGCGCCGCTGTGTTGCCGGCCTGCAGGCCCTCGAGCAGGAGGTCGGGATCCATGAGGGAAAGGTCGCCGGAGGGCCGAATCGAGGCAAGCGCGAGACTGCCGCAAGTTCCTGCAGCGCGCCAGCCTAGTTCGCCTCCGCCTCGCCCTCGCCGTTCTCGATGTGGAGCTCCTTCTTCGCGGTCCAGTTGATGAGAAACACCAGCACCACGCCCACCACGAGCGCCCCCAGCAGCCAGAGCTGGACCCGGCGCACCTTGCCCAGCAGCAGGGTCGCGCTGCCGCTTACGAGATAGCCCAGTCCGGTAAAGACAAAGGCCCCGACGATCGCGCCGATCCCGTCCACCAGAAGGAACTTGGCCAACCGCAGGTCGTGCAGGCCCCAGAACAGCATGCTCGCGGCCTTGGTACCGTAGACGAACCGCGAAGCGAGGAGCTGCCAGGGGCCGAGACGGCGCGCGAGCGCCTCGATCCGGTGCCCCACCCGCCGATAAAGCCGGCCAGCACGAAACCGCGGCCCCCGAATCCTTCCCAGGGCATACCAGGCCAGATCGCCGGTCAGGCTACCCACCGCCCCGGCGGCGACGGCTAAAGGAAACGGGAAGTAGCCGAGGTGGGACACGACACCGGCGAGGATGAGGGTGAAATCGCCCTCGAAGGCGGAACCGACCAGCACGGCAGCCAACCCGTACCTGAGAACCAGGGTCTCGAGGTTCACCGGGGCTCAAGCCTTCGGTCGCGGGTGCCGGCGGCGGTCCTCGCGCGCCACGGTCGGGACGGCAAAGCCAGGCCTCTCCGCGGTGGCAAGGCCCAGGTGGGCCCGCGCGACGTTGAGCGCATCGTCAATGTTGCCAACCAGATCCTCTTCCTCCAATTGGTCGCCCAGCGCGGACCGCTGGATCGCGACCATCGGCTGAGCGTGGACATCGGACAAAATGACCCGCGCGCCGGCCCGTCGGAACCGGGACACCACGTCGCGCAGGGCGTTGAGCCCGGTCGAATCCACGGCCGGCACGTTGCGCATGCGGATGATGAGGACCCGGGGCATACGGCTCATCTCGGTGATGGTCTCCTTGAACTTTTCGGCGGCGCCGAAGAAGAACGGCCCGTTGATTTCGTACACCTCGACGCCGGGCGGCACCGTGCGGCGGCGCACAGCGTTGGGGTCGCTCTCTTCATCGCCCGATTCGTCGAACTCGCGGGTGATGGCGCTGACGTCGGTGACTTCGGCCATCCGCCGCATGAAAAGGAAGGCGGCCAGCACCATCCCGACCTCCACGGCGACGGTGAGATCCACCAGAACCGTGAGCAGGAACGTGGTGAGCAGGACGGCCAGATCGCTCTTCGGCGCCCGAAGCTCAGCGCGGAACGTGCGCCACTCGCTCATATGGTAGGACACGATCACCAGGATGCCGGCGAGCGTGGCCATCGGAATGAGCGCGGCCCAGCGGCCGAAGAACAGAGTGATGAGCAGCAGGGTGAGCGCGTGTACCATCCCGGCGATCGGGCTCCGCCCGCCGTTCTTCACGTTGGTGGCGGTGCGCGCGATCGCTCCCGTTGCGGGAATGCCGCCGAACAGCGGCGACGCGACATTGGCCACGCCCTGCGCCACCAGCTCCATATTGGAGCGGTGCTTCCCACCGATCATGCCGTCCGAGACCACGGCGGACAGCAGCGACTCGATGCCGGCCAGGAGCGCGATGGTGAACGCCGGTCCGACCAGCGCCGTCACGGTCGAGAACTCAACCCGGGGAAGCGACACCCGCGGGAAACCCGCATCGATGGCGCCGAACCGGCTTCCGATCGTCTCGACGGGCAGATCGAGCAGGCGCACCATCGCCGTGGTGGCGATGAGCGCGACGAACGGTCCCGGAATCCGCAGGTTGAGTCGGGGCCAGACCACGAGGATGAGCAGGGTCACGCCGGAGACCAGCAGCGCGGCCGGACTCACGTGGCCCAGGTGACGCCCGTACTCGGCCCACTTGCCGACAAAGTCCGCCGGCAGCGATCCCATCTGCAGCCCGAGCAGGTCCTTCACCTGGCCCGAGAAGATGATGAGGGCAATGCCGCTGGTGAACCCGGTCACCACCGGAAACGGAATGAACTTGATCGCGCCGCCGAGCCGGGCCAGGCCGAACACCACCAGGATGATGCCGCCCATGAGCGTCGCCACGCGGAGGCCGTCCACCCCGAACCGCTGGACGATGCCGTACACGATCACGACGAACGCGCCGGTGGGGCCGCCGATCTGCACCCGCGACCCGCCGAGCGCGGAGATGAGAAACCCGGCGATGACGGCGGTGTAGAGACCGCGGTCCGGCGTGACGCCGCTCGCGATGGCGAAGGCGATCGCGAGCGGCAGGGCGACGATGCCGACGATCACGCCGGCGCCGAGGTCGGCCAGGAACTGGGTTCGATCGTACCCGCGCAGGGTGGTGACGATCTTGGGGACGAGCACGAGCGCTCCGGGGAATTGGGGCCTATCGCAGCGCGAGACCGATCAGGTCGCCACCGGCGACGAGGCACGCGGAATTTACTCCGGCCCGCCAACGCCGATCACGCCCAGCTTGAAGAACAGGGCGGCGAGGTCGCGCGGCTCGGAGTCGTTGGTGCGAATGGATGACCCGGGGGTCAAAATGACCGGAGTGGCCCGCTTGGCGGGACAACTCGTCAGGCCATGGTCGGAAACCCGCGAAATCTGCGGGATTAGCGGCGGTTTGACTACTGGCCGCGTTCTTGCCCTTGAGCCGGCATTCGCCCAGCGGAGGTCGGCCTTTGCGGACCGCATACGGCGCCGATGGTCGAGTCGGAGGCGGGCCCCAGGGCCGGCCGCCGGCTCGCTACATTTCCAACCCGACTCCCCGGGGGGCGCCGTTGGGCGGGGTCGCCTCGTCCGGAGTGGAGGCCGGTCGCCCGTGGCCGCAGCTTGAGCGCCATGTCCGAGTGCGCAGTCGCATGATGCCGATGGGTCTTCCCCGCCGTCTGGCGGTGCTCACGGCCGTCATGGCCGTGCTGCTGGTCACGGGCGCGACCGAGATCGCCCTCTGGTGGTCGGGCCGCACCCGGCTGGAGGATTTCCGGCTCGAGACCGTCGCGCTGGCCAACACGCTGGCCTCGCTGCTCATGCGGAGCGCGCCGCACGGCGATTCCGCCAGCCTGGCCCAGGGCCTCGAGGGCTGGGCCCGCCACCGGACCAGCGATTCCCAGGCGATCGTCTACCTCATTCGCGGGCCGCGGCTCGACCCCGTGGCGGCGAGCCCCTCGTCCGACACCGTTCCCGCGACGCACACCGCCTACACCGCCCTGAGCCATCGGACCACGGAAGTCATGCTCCACCAGGGCGCCTCGCCCGGGTGGGAAGTGGCGCTGCCGCTCGGCGTGCCGCGCATGTACGGCATCCTCGATGTGCAGGTGTCGACCCAGCGGTTGGTGGACTGGGCCACGCTGGAGCGGCGGCGCGGCTATCTGCTGGCTCTCACCTCCGCCATGCTGGTCGGGCTGTTCGTCGCGGTCCTCACCGCCCGCTGGGTAGGCCGCCCGCTGGCGGCGCTGGGCACGGCGATGGCCGGCGCCC
>DATEJD010000112.1:0-2904 GCA_035278325.1 Gemmatimonadales bacterium
TAGGTCCCTCGCTGCGCTCGGGATGAGGCGCGCCGCTGCTGCACCCGCCCTATCGTCCTATCGCCCTATCGCCCTATCGCCCTATCGTCCTTCCTCGTCCACCGATCCCTGTCCCTGCTCTCCACCTTCGCCATCATCCGATCGAACGCCGCCTGGAGGTCGATCCCTTCGCGGTTGGCCATGCAGATGATGACGAACAGGATGTCGGCCATCTCCATGGCCAGGTCGCCTTCGGGCTCGCCCGGCTTCTTGGTCTTCTGGCCGAACCGGTGGTTCACCTCGCGGGCCAGCTCGCCCACCTCCTCGGTGAGCCGCGCGACATTGGTGAGCGGGTGGAAGTAGCCCTCCTCGAACTGACCCACCCATGCATCCACGCGGCGCTGGGCATCGGCGATGGACATGTTAGCGGCGCCCGGCGGCCGCGGCCTCGCCGGCACTGGCCTCCGCGGCCCGCGCCGCGAGCGCGCGGATGAGGGCGCGCATGAACTGCGGGAGATCCGCCGGGGTCCGGCTCGAGATCAGGTTCCCATCCACCACCACCGGACTGTCCTCCCACAGGAGGCCCGCGTTCACCAGATCGTCCTTGATGGCGCCGACGCTGGTCCCCCGCTTCCCGCGCACGATGCCGGCCGATATCGGCACCCAGCCCGCGTGGCAGATGAACGCCACCGGCTTGTCCGCTTCATAAATCTCGCGGGTGAGCTGGAGCAGCTTCTTCGACCGGCGCATGATGTCGGGGGCGTAGCCGCCCGGGATCACCAGGCCGTCGAACTCGTCGGCGCGGAGGTCGTCGACGTTCGCGTCCACCGTCAGGGGGTAGCCGCGCTTGCCCTGGTAGGTGCGTTCGCCGGTGCCGGCCACGACCGTCCACGCGCCCTCCTCTTCCAGGCGGATCTTGGGGTACCACAGCTCGAGGTCTTCGTAGAGGGGGCCGGCGAAGAGGAGAACCTTGGTTCCGTGCAACGTCATGGCGTACTCTGGGCAAAAGACGAAGGCCGGGGCGGGGCGCCCCGGCCGCGTCTGGGAAGTATAGCCCCGCGCCCCCGGTACCTGGACCGGCCAACGGCCAGGCCATGCGGGAGCCGCCGCGGCCACGAACTGGTTGAGCGACGGATCGGTTCGGCTATACTTTGGTCCACCTCCTGGAGATTCCATGCGCTCGCGTGACCGCATTCTCGCCAACCTCGAGTCGATCTACCGCGAGTCCTATGAGCGGGCCAAGACGGCGGGGGAAGGCGCCCGCATGATCGACCTGGAGAGCGCGTATATGCGGGACCAGCTCATGCTCGAGATCCTGCTCGACATCCGCGACCTGTTCTCGGTGGCCCCGGCCGCCTCCGGGGGCAGCGCGCTGGAAAAGCTCGAAGCGATCCGCCGGCTCACCAAACTCCGCTGACATCCATGCCTCCTCTTCGTATCTCGACCGCGGCGCTCATCCTTCTGGTTGGCGCCGCACCGGCCGCCTGCCGGCAATCATCCACCGCCGATCCCGCGACTTTGGTCGTGTACGGTCGGGTATGGACCGGTGACTCCGCCCGCCCCTGGGCGGAAGCAGTGGCCGCGTCGGGCGACTCGATCGTGGCCGTCGGCGACAGCGCGTCCATCGCGCGGCTGGTCGGCCCCGAGACCCGGGTGCTCGCCAACCGCGCCGCGATGGTGACGCCGGGATTCATGGATGGCCACCTGCACTTCACCGACGGCGGGTTCCAGCTCGCGAGCGTCGACCTTCGGCCGGCCAGCTCGCCCCAGGAGTTCATCGCCCGGCTCAAGGCGTTCGCCAGCGAGCGCCGGCCCGGCGAATGGATCCTGGGTGGTGACTGGGACCACGAGCGCTGGCCCGGCTCGCCGCTGCCCCGGCGGGACTGGATCGATTCGGTCACGCCGAACAACCCGGTCTTCGTCAATCGGCTGGACGGCCACATGGCGCTGGCCAACAGTGCGGCGCTCCGAGCGGCCGGGATCACCCGCCAATCCAAGGACATCCCCGGCGGGGTCATCGTGCGTGACACGCGAACCGGAGAGCCGACCGGTATCCTCAAGGACGGCGCCATGGCCCCGGTCCAGCAGGCCATACCCGCGCCGAGCGACGCCCAACGGGACGCGGCGCTCCGCCGCGCGCTCGCCTTTGCGGCCTCGAAGGGTGTCACCGCCTTCGCCCACGTGAGCGTCGACCCCGCCGACCTCGGCACCTACCTGCGCGCCAAGGCCGCCGGCGCGATGACCGCGCGGGCCGCGTTGTATTTCCCCCTCCAGACCTGGCACGCGGTGGCCGACACGATCGCCAAGCTGGGCCGCGGTGATGACTGGGTGTGGATCGGTGGGGTGAAGGGGTACGTGGATGGCTCGCTCGGCTCCACCACCGCGCTGTTCTACACGCCGTACAACGACGACCCCTCGACCTCCGGGGTGCTGGTGACCCCGGAGGACTCCCTCCGCGCCTGGATCGGTGCGGCCGACTCGGCGGGACTGCAGGTCGCCGTGCACGCCATCGGCGAGCGCGCCAATGGCCTGCTCCTGGATATCTACGACAGCGTGGCCCGGGCGCACGGCCCGCGGGACCGGCGCTTCCGCGTCGAGCACGCGCAGCACCTCCGCCCGCAGGACATCGACCGGATCGCCCGGATGGGCGTGGTGGCCTCGATGCAGCCCTACCATGCCATCGACGACGGCCGCTGGGCCGAGAAGCGGATCGGGCCGGAGCGCATCAAGACCACCTATGCCTTCCGGTACCTGCTCGACCGGCACGCGCACCTCGCCTTCGGATCCGACTGGACCGTCGCGCCGATCGACCCGATCCTCGGCATCTACGCCGCGGTCACGCGCCGGACCCTGGACGGGAAACACCCGGAGGGCTGGATCCCCGAGCAGAAGATCTCGGTGGACGAGGCCCTTCGCGCGTACACC
>DATEJD010000113.1:0-3562 GCA_035278325.1 Gemmatimonadales bacterium
TATGACGGGACAACCTGGTCGCCCGTGTTCCAGCAGGAGGGGCTGGTGCCGAACGGAGTCTGGGGCACGTCGGCCACCGATGTGTTCCTGGCGGGCTTCCAGGTCACGCAGGATTCCAACGGGGACTTCACGGTCACCAGCGCGATCCTGCATTACGACGGCACTAGCTGGTCACCCATGACACTCCCGCCGGGCGACGACGTCCTGTACGACATCTGGGGCAGCTCGCCGAGCGACGTGTATGCGGTGGGTGACGCGGGCCTGATTCTGCATTACGACGGGAAGAGCTGGACGGCGAGCCGTCATGGGGCCGACTTCCTGCTGTCGGTTGCCGGCCTCAACGCCGGCGACGTCTGGGCCGTGGGCGGCAGCGGCCGGGTCCTGCACGGTGTGCCCTAGCCATCAGCGGCGGCGCTAGCCGTACACCTGCACGCCGGTGGCCTTGAACGCGGCGTGCACGCGCATCCCCTCCCGCAGCCCGAGCGAGGCCACGGCGTCCCGGGTCACCTCCACGACCAGCGCCGGGCGCGCCTCCAGCACGACCCGCACGCGGTCGCCCGCGGGAGGCTCGGGGATGACTTCCCGCACGGTGCCCAGGAAGACGTTCTGCGCGCTGGTCTCGGGGAGGTGGGGTGACAGGGTGATCTCGCGCGGACTCACGGTGAGGAACACCCCGCCCGGTGCGGCCGTGTCGTCGATGGCGAACTCACCTTCCGGCGTGCGGATGGTCGGCGTGAGCACGGGTCCCTTGGGAACCGGCCGGCCGATGAACAGGTTGGTGCCGATCAGCTCCGCCACGAAGGCCGAGCGCGGCCGGCGCAGGAGCTCCTCGCGCGACCCGGCCTGGGCCACGCGTCCTCCCTCGAGCACGACGATCTGATCTCCGAACACCATGGCCTCGACCGGACTGTGGGTCACGTACACCGTGATGCACGGGAGACGGGTGAGCAGGCCCCTCAGCTCGCCGCGGATGGCCCGCCGGGTCTGTAGGTCGAGCGACGACAGCGGCTCGTCGAGCAGCAGCAGGCGGGGGCTCAGCACGAGCGCGCGGGCGAGCGCCACCCGCTGCTGCTGTCCCCCCGAGAGCTGCAGCGAGGGCCGGTCGATGAGCGGCGCGATCCCTAGAAGCCCGAGCGACGCCTCGACCTGCTTCCGGATGTGCGACCGCTGAAACCCGGCGGCCCGGAGCCCGAAGGCGACGTTCTGGTAGACCGTGAAGTGCGGAAACAGGGCGTAGTCCTGGGCGACATAGCCGATGTCGCGCCGCCAGGCGGGCACGTGCCAGCCCGTCGCCGCATCGGCATATGGATCGCCGTCGAGCCGGACGAAGCCGTCGTCGAGCCGGTCGAGTCCCGCGAGCAGCCGAAGCGCCGTCGTCTTGCCGGCGCCGCTCTCGCCCACCAGCACGGTGGTGCTGCCGGGGCGGGCCTGGAACGCGACGTCGAGCGCGAACGGCGCCCGCTGCTTAGCGAGGCGGGCGTCGAGCACGGGCGAGCCACGCCGTGAGTCGCGTCGGGCCGAGCCGAACGGCGAGCAGGACGGCCAGCGAGAAGAGAAGCAGGAGCACCGAGAGCGCGATGGCCGCGTCGAGATCGCTCTGGAGCGCGAGGTACACCGCCAGCGGCATGGTCTGGGTGACCCCGGGCATGTTGCCGGCGAACGTGATGGTCGCGCCGAACTCCCCGAGCGCGCGGGCCCAGCCGGTGGCCGCGCCGGCCAGCAGCGCGGGCGCCGCGAGTGGGGCGAGCACCGTCACGAACGTCCGCACCGGCGAGGCCCGAAGGGTCGCGGCCGCGTCGAGGTACTTGCGATCGACCTCGGTGAACCCGGCCCGAGCCGCGCCGACGAAGAACGGCGCGGCCACGAACGCCTGCGCCACGATCACGCCGAGCGTGGTGAAGGGCAGGGTGACACCGAGGGCCGCGAGGGCATGCCCGCCCAGCCCGTTCCGGCCAAAGGCGGTGAGCAGGGCCACGCCGGCCACGGTGGGCGGGAGCACCATCGGGAGATCGATCAGCGCCTCGAGCACGCGCTTGCCAGGGAACTCGCGCATTGCGAGGAGGTAGGCCACCGGCAGCCCGAGGGCCACAACCGTGCCGGTCGCCGCCACGCTGGTGACGAGGCTCAGCCGAAGCGCCTGCAGCACCAGCGGCTCCTGCAGGCGGTCGAGCAGGGTGCCGGGGGGAATGCGCAGCACGAGGCTCACCACCGGAAGCCCGAGCAGCACCAGCAGCAGGCCGGCGAGTGTGCCCGCGAGGACGCGCACCGCCAGCTCTCCCCGGCGGGGCACCGTGGTCGCAGGAGCGGCGGACAGCGTCAGGGGTGGGATGCCGCCTCGATGGCGGTGACGGGGACGAAGCCGTGCGCCTGCAACACGCGCTGACCCTCGCTGCTTCGGACCAGGGCGACGAACTGGCGGGCCGATTCCGCATCGCGTGCGGACTTCGCCACCGCGATCGGATACTCGGCGATGATGTTGAACGCGTCGGGAATCTGCAGCTCGCGGACGTACCGCGCGGCCGCCGGCGTCACGTCGGAGCGGTAGACGATGCCCGCGTCCGCCTCGCCGAGCTGCACCTTGGACACCACGCTCTTCACGTTCTCTTCCTGGGACACGACGTTGGCGGCTACCCGGCGGTCGTAGTGGGCCGGGAATCCCGGAGCGGCCGCCAGCTTCTTGAGCGCCTCGCGGCTGTAGTTCCCGACCGGAACCTGCTCGGCGGCCAGGACCACCTTGGTGCCTCGCCGCGCCAGGTCCTCCAGCTTGCCGATCCGAGCGGGGTTGGTCTTCGGGACGATGATGACCAACCGATTCCGGGTGAACACCGGTGTCTCACCCTCCACCAGGCCCTTGTCCTTGGCGTAGTCCATCCAGCGCTGGTCCGCGGATGCGAACACGTCGGCCGGTGCCCCTTGCTCCATCTGGAGGGCCAGCTGCTGCGAGCCGGCGAAGCTGAACTGGACCGCGACGCCCGGGTGCCGCCGCTCGAAGCTGCTGCCGAGCTCGCGGAAGGATTCGGTGAGGGACGCGGCCGCGAAGACCGTGACCGTGGCTGGCGGCGGGTCAGCCGGCGCTGGTTTGGCCACCGGGCCGGCCGACGGCCGAACGGCCGCTGACGCGCCCGTGAGCGCGAGGACCAGCCGGAACCAGGCGTTCACGAGGTCGCCGCGCCTTTCGCGATCATGACCTCGGTGGACTTGATGACGGCGAACACCGGGTCGCCCACTCTGAGCCGGAGCCGCTCCGCCGAGCTCCGGGTGATGACGGCGACCAGCTCCTGATCGCCGATCCCGATCCGCACCTCGGCCATCAGCCCTTCGATGTTCAGGCCCACCACTCGACCGCGAAGCTGGTTTCGGGCGCTCAGGTCCAGCCCCGCGAGCTCGGGTTGGGGTCCTCGCCCGAGCGCGGTGTCGAGGTCGCGCTCGTCGAACAGCCACTTCCTGCCGACACGGCGGCCGGGCAGCTTGCCGGTTCGCGCCAGGGTCTGGACCCGCTTGACGTTGAGATGGAGGTAGGCGGCCGCCTGCTCTGCGCTAAGGAGACTCATAGTGGTGCTAA
>DATEJD010000114.1:0-4034 GCA_035278325.1 Gemmatimonadales bacterium
AGCGAATCCCGCGCGGTGCGACTCGGTCCTACGCCGAGATCGCGCGCGACCTGGGTCGCCCGACCGCCGCGCGCGCCGTCGCTCGCGCCTGCGCGAGCAACAAGCTCGCGGTCGTCATCCCCTGCCACCGCGTCGTGCGCGAAGACGGCGGCCTCGGCGGCTACCGCTGGGGCGTAGAGCGGAAGCGCGAGCTGCTGTCAGTCGAGCGCGAAAAGAAGCGGAGTGACGGGCGCTAGCTCGAAGATGGAGAGCGGAGTCACCCTGAACGAAGTGAAGGGGGCATACCCGAACGCATGCCCCCTTCGCTGCGCTCAGGGTGACTCCGTCCTCCACGCGCCCCTGACCCCGCCCGAACAGCATCGCGGTCGCGCAGGAGCGGCAGCTCGAGCCCGTCGCACAGCGCGAGCCAGCTTGCCTCGATGATGTTCTCGGAGCACCCGACCGTACTCCACCGCTCCGCCCCCCGCGCCGACTCGATCACCACCCGCGGCCGAGCCCCCGTTCCCAGGTGCTCGTCCACGATCCGCACCTTGTAGTCCACCAGGTGCACGTCCGCCAGCGCGGGGTAATGCGGGAGCAGCGCCTTCCGCACCGCGCGGTCGAGCGCATTCACGGGACCGTCGCCGTCCGCGGCCGTCAGCATCATCTCGCCGGCCACTCGAATCCGCACGGTGGCCTGCGCCCGGCTCCCGCCACCGCCGCGCTTCTCCACGATCACGGTGAAGTCGTCCAGCTCGAACGGGGCGCGATACCCGCTGGCCGAGCGGCGCAGCAGCATCTCGAACGACCCTTCGGCCGCCTCGAACTGGAATCCCTGCAGCTCGAGCTCCTTGATGCGCTGGAGGACCGGCCCTTCGGCGTCGCCCGCGGGGAGCCCGAGCGCCTCGGCGCGGAGCCGCACGTTTCGCCGTCCCGCCACCTCGCTCACCACCACCCGCATCTCGTTCCCCACTGCCGCGGGATCCACGTGCTGATAGCTCTCCGCCACCTTGGCGATCGCCGCGACGTGGATCCCTCCCTTGTGGGCGAACGCGCTCCGGCCCACATAGGGCGCGTGCGGATCGGGATGCTGGTTGGCCACTGCCGCCACGAATTGGCTGATCTCGGTGAGCCGGCGGAGCGCGCCTGGCGGCAGCGCACGCACGCCCAGCTTGAGCTCGAGCGTCGCGACCAGCGGCACCAGGTCGAGGTTGCCGCACCGCTCGCCGTAGCCGTTGATGGTGCCCTGGACCTGGGTGCAGCCGGCTCGCACCGCGGCAAGCCCGTTGGCCACGGCGAGCCCCGCGTCGTTGTGCGGATGGATGCCCACCGCGACGGGAAATGCCGCCCGCACCTCCGCCACCCGCCGGGCCACGACGTCGGGCAGCTCGCCGCCATTGGTGTCGCACAGGACCAGGCAGTCCGCGCCGGCCTCGGCGGCCGCGGCCAGCGTGTCCAGCGCGTAGGCCGGGTCGAGCCGGTGCCCGTCGAAGAAGTGCTCGGCGTCGTAGATTACCTCGCGCCCCAGCCGCTTGAGGAACGCGACGCTCTCGCCGATCATCCGCAGGTTCTCGTCCCGGGTGGTCTCCAGGATCCGGTCCACGTGGAGGGTCGAGCTCTTCCCGACGATGGTGACGACCGGCGTCTCCGCCGCCACCAGGGCCTGCAGGTTGGGATCGTCTTCGCACCGGAGGCCGGCGCGGCGGGTGCTGCCGAACGCGGCCACCCGCGCGTGCCCCAGCGGCGTCTCGCGCATCCGGCGGAAGAACTCGGCATCCTTGGGGTTGGAGCCGGGCCATCCCCCCTCGATGTAGCTCACGCCCAGCCCATCGAGCGCGCGGGCGATCTTCACCTTGTCGTCCACCGACAGGGAGAGGCCTTCGCGCTGGGTGCCGTCGCGCAGGGTGGTGTCGTAGAGGTGCAGGGTCATGGCCGGCTCCGGAAAACGAAAGCGGCCTCTCGGAGAGAGGCCGCGGTGGCGTGGAACGGGTGGTACTCTTTACCAGCGTGCCGGCGCGCCGCCTCTCGGGTCGAGTCGGAGGATGCTAATGCTGATCCGGATGGCACGGGTCGGCTGCATGGGCATGAATAGTTATACATCGCGGCGGGTGGCGGCGTCAAGCGCCTGGCCGGGTGTCCCGCCGGCCGCGGGGACGGCCGCCCGGCGAGGGCCGGCGGCCCCACCGGGACGTCATTCGGTCCCGGTTACCGACCCCAGCCATTCCGGCGCTATTCTTAGGGGTACCTTCTGTCCCATGATCGTGCCACAATTCCCCTTTTGCGCCCGCGCGGCGGGACGATTCCCTAGCTGAGCACCGACCATGCCTTCGCTCGACACCCTGATACCGCGGTTCAAGGCCGCCGATCGTACCACCCGGCTCGAGACTCTGCTCGACTACTCGCGCAAGCTGCCTCCGGTGCCCGAGCGGCTCATGCACGAGGCCACCAAGGAATACCACCGGGTGAACGAGTGCCAGACGCCGGTCTTCCTCTGGGTCGAGGTCGCCGACGGCAAGGTCCACATCCATGCGGACGTGCCGCCCGAGTCGCCCACGGTGCGCGGGTTCATCTCGCTGCTGGCCCGGAGCCTCGAGGGCGCCGCACCCGCGGACGTGGCGCGGGTCCCTGACGACCTGCTCGACCAGCTCGGCCTGAGCGAGACGCTCGGTATGAACCGCACCCAGGGTCTCGCCGCCATCCTGTACCGAATCAAGCGTTCCGTGGCCGCGGCCGCCTGATGGCGGGCGTCCTCGAGCTGGTGGGCCGCAACGGCTTCCTCCGCCGCCGCGAGGCCGGCTATTTGCCCGACCGGGCCGACGTCCATGTGGGCGAGCGCCTCATCCGCCAGCACGAGCTCCGGGCCGGCGACGAGATCGAGGGCACCAGCCGCCCCGGCGGCAAGGGCCGTGGCCCGTCGCTGGAACGGGTCACCAGCGTGCTGGGCCGACCTCCGGCCGATCTTCGCCGCCGACCCGAGTTCTCCCGCCTCGGCGCGATCCACCCCAACGAGCAGCTCCGCCTCGAGTGCGGCCTGGTGCGGCAGGGCCAGCCCGACTTCACCAACCGGGTGATCGACATCCTGTGCCCGTTCGGGAAGGGCCAGCGTGCGCTCATCGTGGCGCCGGCCAAGGCGGGCAAGACGATGGTGCTCCAGTCCATCGCCGAAGGCATCGCGGCCAACTATCCCTCGGCCACCCTGTTCATCCTGTTGGTGGACGAACGGCCGGAGGAAGTGTTCGAGATGGAGGCGATGAACGTGGGCGAGGTCATTGCCTCGAGCTTCGACAATCCGGCGCAGCAGCACGTGGCGGTGGCGGAGCTCACTCTCGAGCGCGCCCGCCGCCGGGTGGAGCTGGGCGATGACGTGGTGATCATCGTGGACTCGCTCACCCGGCTCGCGCGGGCCTACAACACCGTCGAGAAAGGCACCGGCCGCACCCTCTCGGGCGGGCTGGACGCCCAGTCACTCGAGCGCCCCAAGCGCTTTCTCGGCAGCGCCCGAAAGATCGATCAGGCCCAGGGCGGCGGCAGCCTCACCATCATCGCCACCGCACTGGTGGACACGGGGAGCCGGATGGACCAGGTGATCTTCGAGGAGTTCAAGGGGACCGGCAACAGCGAGCTGGTGCTGAGCCGCGAGCTGGCCGAGCGGCGAGTCTTCCCCGCGATCGACCTGGTCTCGAGCGCCACGCGGCGCGAGGAGCTGCTCCTGTCGCAGGAGGCGTTGGCCGTGAGCAGGATGCTACGCCAGCGGATCGCCGGCATGACTCCCATCAACGCGATGAACGACCTGCTCACCGACCTCCGCCGCAACAAGACCAACAACGACCTGGTCCGCGCGCTGGCCGCTTCCGCATAGGCGCGGCAGTCGGGGTCGGAGCGGCAGACCTCCGCGCACAAGGAACGGGCCGAACCGCCACAAAAGAACGCAGTGTCGGTTCGGCCCGTTCCTTGTGCGCGGAGGTCTGCCGCTCCGATCCCGACTGCCGCGCCTATGCGGAAGCGGCCAGCGCGCGGACCAGGTCGTTGTTGGTCTTGTTGCGGCGGAGGTCGGT
>DATEJD010000115.1:0-6288 GCA_035278325.1 Gemmatimonadales bacterium
GCCCGCGCCGAGCTGGCCGACTACAGCCCGGTGCGGGGGTGCATGGTCATCCGGCCGAACGGCTACGCCATCTGGGAACAGATGCAGCGCGCCCTCGACCAGATGTTCAAGGACACCGGCCATCAGAACGCCTATTTCCCCCTGTTCATCCCGCAGAGCTTCCTCTCGCGCGAGGCCGAGCACGTGGAAGGCTTCGCCCCCGAGACGGCGGTGGTGACGCACGGCGGCGGCAAGGAGCTGGAGGAGCCGCTGGTGGTGCGGCCCACGTCCGAGACCATCATCTACTCGATGTACGCCAAGTGGATCCAGAGCTACCGCGATCTTCCGGTCCTGATCAACCAATGGGCCAACGTGGTGCGCTGGGAGATGCGGACCCGGCTGTTCCTCCGGACCACCGAGTTTCTGTGGCAGGAAGGTCACACCGCCCACGCCACCGAAGCCGAGGCCGAGGCCGAGACTCGGCAGATGCTCACCGTGTATCGCACGTTCATGGAGCAGTGGATGGCCATGCCGGTGCTCACCGGCCGGAAGACCGACAGCGAGCGCTTCGCCGGCGCGCTCCGTACCTACAGCTGCGAAGCGCTGATGCAGGACAACAAGGCCCTCCAGGCCGGCACCAGCCACAACCTGGGGCAGAACTTCTCGCGTGCGTTCGAAGTCACCTTCCAGACCGCCTCGGGCGACCTCGATCACGTGTGGAACACGTCCTGGGGCGTGTCCACCCGGCTGGTGGGCGCTCTCATCATGAGCCACGGTGACGACGCCGGACTGGTCTGCCCGCCGCGACTGGCGCAGTACCAGGTGGTCATCGTGCCGATCTATCGCACCGACGAGGAGCGCGGCAACGTCGTCGAGGCGGCCGACCGGCTCCGGAAGGACCTGGTCGCGGCGGGCATCCGCACCCATCTCGACGCGCGCGAGGGCATGAAGCCCGGCGCCAAGTACTACGAGTGGGAGGGTCGGGGCGTGCCCCTCAGGATCGAGCTCGGCCCGCGCGACCTGGCCGCCGGTTCCGTCGTGCTGGCCCGGCGCACCGGTGGCAAGAAGGAGACGCTGCCGATCGCCGGGCTGGGCCCGCGCATCCTATCCGAGATGGAGCGGATGCAGACCGAGATGCTCGAGACGGCCCGCGCGCGGCGCGAGGCCAACAGCATCCGCGGCGCCACCAAGGAGCAGTTCCTCGCGTACATGGAGGCCAACGGGGGCTTCGTGTACGCCGGCTTCTGCGGCAGCAACGACTGCGAGGCCGAGATCAAGGAGAAGACCAAGGCCACCATCCGCGTCCTGCCGGACGAGGAGTTCCGCTCGCCGGAGGTGCCCAAGACCTGTATGTGGTGCGGCCGGCCCAGTGTGTCCGAGGCGGTGTGGGCCAAGGCGTACTGACCGACACGCGGTTCGCCGACGCCGGGCTCGAGCGTCGGGGCAGCGCGCTGTTGGTGGCCGGCGTTCCCCTCGCGGACATCGCGCGCGCCGTGGGAACGCCGGTCTACGTCTATAACGCCGCGGCCATCCGGGAGCGGTACCACGCGCTCGACTCGGCACTGGCCGGTGTGTCGCACCGCATCTGCTATGCGGTCAAGGCCAACAGCACGCTCGCCGTGCTCCGGCTGCTGCGGGATCTCGGGGCCGGCGCCGATATCGTGTCCGGCGGCGAGATGGCCCGGGCGCTCGCCGCGGGGTTCCCCGCCGAGCGGATCGTGTTCAGCGGGGTCGGGAAGGCAAGCGACGAGCTTCGGCAGGCCGTGCGGGCCGGGTTGGGTCATCTCAACGTCGAATCGGTGGAGGAGCTCCACCGGCTGGCGGCGATTGCGGACGAGGCGCGCGCCGACGTGGCCGTGGGAATCCGGGTCAATCCGGACGTGACCACCGAGACGCATCCCTACATCTCGACGGGGAAGAGCGGGATCAAGTTCGGCGTGCCGATCGATCAGGTGGCGGCCGCGGCGGAGCTCATTGCCACGCACCCCAGGCTCCGCCTCACCACCTTGGCCATGCACCTCGGGAGCCAGCTCTCCGACACCGATCCCTTCCGCCAGGGGATCGCGCGGCTGCTCGAGCTGGCCGCCCGGCTCCGGGCCGATGGCCGGCACGCGATCGAGGTGCTCGACATCGGCGGTGGCCTGGGCATCCGCTATCATCATGAGCAGGCCATGCAGCCCGACCGGTTCGCCGCGGCGGTCGTGCCGCTGCTCGCGCCGAGCGGATACACGGTGTACCTCGAGCCGGGGCGCTTCCTGGTGGGGAGCGCCGGCGTACTGGTGACCGAGGTGCTCTACCGCAAGCACTCCGGCGGGAAGGAGTTCGTCGTGGTGGACGCCGGCATGAACGACCTGGTGCGCCCGAGCCATTACCAGGCCTATCATGAGATCGTGGCGCTCGACGGCGCCGAACGCCCGGCCATCCGGGCGGACGTCGTGGGCCCGGTGTGCGAGACCGGCGACTTCCTCGCGCTCGACCGCGACGTGCCCGATGTCGCGGCGGGGGAGCACCTGGCGGTGCTTGGCGCCGGCGCCTACGGGTTTGTCATGGCCTCGAACTACAACTCGCGGCCCCGGGCGGCGGAGGTCATGGTGGACGGCGACCGATGGTGGGTGGCACGGGCGCGGGAGACCGTGGAGCAGCTGTACCAGGGCGAGCGGATGGGGCCGGAGTGAGGAAGCACGGCAACGTCCCTCGCTGCGCTCGGGGTGAGGCCTCAGCGGCCTGACTAGACTTCAACTGACGATAGGACCTCACGCATGCCCACCAGCTCCACCCTCGCACCAGAGCGCAGCCGAGCCACAGGAGCCTCCCGACCCGTGCCTCCGCATCACGACGGCATCCTGATCATCGACTTCGGGTCCCAGTACACCCAGCTGATCGCGCGCCGGGTTCGTGAGGCCCACGTCTACTGCGAGATCCACCCGCCCTCGCGCACCGTGCAGTGGATTCGCGACTGGCGCCCGAAGGGCATCATCCTCTCGGGCGGGCCCAACTCGGTGTACGGAGAGAGCGTGCCCACCGCGGACCCCGCGCTGCTCGAGCTGGGCACGCCGGTGCTGGGGCTGTGCTACGGCATGCAGCTCCTGGCGCACCTGTCGGGCGGCAACGTGACGCGCGCCTCGCGCCGTGAGTACGGGCGCGCCAATGTGAAGGTCGAGGGCGGGCGCCTGTTCCGGGGCTTCGGTCAGGGCGAGGAGACGCCGGTCTGGATGAGCCACGGCGACCACGTCGACGTGGCGCCGCCCGGCTATAAGGTCACGGCCTCGAGCGAGAACAGCCCGGTGGCCGCCTTCGAGCACGCCCAGCGGCCCCTCTTCGGCGTGCAGTTCCATCCCGAGGTGGCGCACACGCCGCGCGGCGGGGAGATCCTGAGCAACTTCCTGTTCGAGGTCTGCGGCGTCACGCCCGACTGGACCCCGGGCCACTTCGTGGAGAGCGAGGTCGAGCGGATCCGGGAGCTGGTGGGACCGGACCAGCGGGTCATCTGCGGCCTGTCCGGCGGAGTGGACTCGTCGGTAGCGGCGGTGCTGGTCCATCGCGCGGTCGGCGATCGGCTCACCTGCATCTTCGTGGACCACGGTCTGCTGCGGCTGCACGAGCGCGACCAGGTCGAAGCCACCTTCCGCCGGCACCTCGGCATCGACCTCCGGGTGGTCGACGCCAGCGCGACGTTCCTCGAGCGGCTGGCCGGCGTCACCGATCCCGAGGAAAAGCGGCGCCGCATCGGCCACACCTTCATCGACGTGTTCGAGGCGGAGGCGCGATCGGTCGGACCCGACGTGGGCTTCCTGGTGCAGGGCACGCTGTACCCGGACGTGATCGAGTCGCTGTCACCCCAGGGCGGGCCCTCGGTCACCATCAAGACGCACCACAACGTGGGCGGGCTGCCCGAGCGGCTGCCGTTCAAGCTGCTCGAGCCTCTCCGCGAGCTGTTCAAGGACGAGGTCCGTCAGGTCGGTCGCGAGCTCGGGCTGCCCGAGGAGATGGTGGGTCGGCATCCCTTCCCGGGGCCGGGGCTCGCCATCCGCATCATCGGCGACGTCACCGCCGATGGCCTCGACATCCTCCGGCGGGCGGACCACATCTACATCGAGGAGATCCGCGCCGCTGGCCTGTACGACGAGATCTGGCAGGCGTTCGCGGTGCTGCTCCCCATCCGATCGGTCGGCGTCCAGGGCGACTTCCGGAGCTACGATCAGGTGATCGCGCTCCGAGCCGTGACCAGCCGCGACGGCATGACGGCCGACTGGTTCCCGTTCCCGCCCGACGTGCTGGCCCGGATCTCCAACCGGATCGCGAACGAGGTGGACGGGGTGAACCGGGTGGTGTACGACGTGAGCTCCAAACCGCCCGCTACGATCGAGTGGGAATGACCAGCTCCGCCGCCCGCCGTCGCTCGGTCACGCTTCGGTTCCTGGCCGAGCCGAGCCACGTGAACTTCGGCGGTAAGGTCCACGGCGGGGCGGTGATGAAGTGGATCGATCAGGCGGGCTATACCTGCGCGGCGGGCTGGACCGGCGAGTACTGCGTCACCATCTACGTCGGCGGGATCCACTTCCTGCGGCCGATCATGGTGGGCGACATCGTCGAGTGTCGCTCGCTCGTGATCCACACCGGCCGGACCAGCCTCCACATCGCGGTCGACCTCTACGCTCGGGATCCCAAGGCTACCCAGCTCTCGCGGACCGGACACTGCGTCATCGTGTTCGTCGCGCTGGATGAGACGGGCCGGCCCAAGCCCGTGCCGCCGTGGGTGCCGGCCAGCGACACCGATCGGGCGCTCCAGGCGTACGCCCTCCGACTCGTCGAGCTGCGGAAGCTGATGGACGCGGAGCTGGAATCGCACCTGGCCGAGCTCGATCGTTCTACCGACGGCCACTGAGGCGAGGCTACTTCTCCGGCTTGATCACTCGGATCGCGCGGCGCCGCACGTCCGACGTGCCGTCGGGAGCGGTCACCTTCACTTCGACCACGTAAGCGCCGGGCTTGACCCGCGCGAGCTGGAGCGTCCGGTGCGCCCGGATCACGTCGGCACCGGCCGCCTCGTCCACCCGAAGCGTGACGACCGGCCGATCTTCCACCCGCTCCTCCCGGCCCACCCTGAAGACCCCGATCTCGTGGCGGTAGATCGCGCCCGCCTGGGCGCCGGCGGCCTCATAGTAGAGCTCCACCGGGCTGCCGGCCAGGAACAGATCGAACGGCGTGAGCAGCACGGTGTCGGCCGGCGTCGGCAGCCAGCGCGCGCTCGCCGCGCGGACGCCCAGGGCCAGGTCGCTGAGCGAGAGCACCGGCCCAGCGGCGCGAACGGTGACGCTGTCGGTCGGCAGCACGACGCCGGCCTCCGGTCCCTGCTCGAGCGCCGCGCGCCAGGCGAAGTGGCCCGCGGGCGTCGGCACCTCGACCCGACCGATCAGGTACTGACCTCGGGCGAGGGCCCGGTCCAGGTGGAAGACCAGGGTCGTATCCACGTGGGCCACCGCGTGCTCGGTCCCGTCGAGCAGGACCACCCGGGCGCGAACCGGGTAGCTCACGCCGTCGATCTCCTCGGTGGGCGTGGTCTCCGCCGGGCCCACCGCGAAGACGAACTGCGCCAGCGGTACCCCGCGGTCCACCCCGATGCCGATCAGGTCCGCGTACGCGGTGAGGCGCCGGGTGAACTGCAGCTCGTAGGAATCGGTCGTGGTGCCGTAGTCGATGCTGGCCCGGCCGATGCCGCGCTCCCGGGCGCGGGCTCGTGCGGCGCCATTGGGACCCCAATGGAGCATGCGCCCGTAAAGCGGGGAGAGCGTCTCCCGCGACAGGAGCAGCTGGTCGTCCGGCGCGCCGGCGGCTCCCCGCAGGTCGAGCACGCTCTCGACCAGCCGGTAGTCGTAGAGGTCGCCCCCGCCGTTGTCGTCGTAGCCCGCGCTGAAGTGGAACAGCAGGTCACCGTCCGCCTGGTCATAACGCCAGGTCTCGTTGGGCATGAGCCCGAACACGAACGGCTTGAGGCGAGTGCCCGGCTCGCCGTGGCGAACGTAGATGATGCCGCGGTCGTCCAGCTCCTCGCTGCCGGACTGGTAGGCGTCCTGCCTGCCGTAGTAGCGCCGTGAGATGGTGAGGGCGAAATGGCGCCGAGCGTAGAGCAGGCGGCGGTAGTGCTCCCGGAGCCGCTCGCCGTCCGATCGCAGCGCGGCGCGGTCGCGGTCGGTCCAGAATCGCTCCAACCAGGCGGTCCGCTCCGCCCCGCTCAGCCGATCGAATCGCGTCAGGTCCGAGTCGGGCGCGATCGCCGCCAGGTCAGCACGATAGCCGGCCACCACCGCC
>DATEJD010000116.1:0-2025 GCA_035278325.1 Gemmatimonadales bacterium
GCGGGGCGCCGGTTGGCCGGAGCGGCTTCGCCGGCTCGTCGCAGGTCCGCCGGTTGGCAGCAGTTTCGCCGCTCGGCCGGAGGGGATCCGCCGAGTGCTCGCGTCAGATCGGCCGGTCTGGTGCAGATCCGCCGGTTGGCCGTGGGGGAGCCGGTTGGTACCCCCTCTTTTGCGGCCGACCCCCTTCCTCGTAGGAGTTTCGCCGGTTGGCTGCAGCTTCGCCGATCGGCCCGGAACAGAGCCGCCGGTTGGGCCCAGTTTCGCCGGTGGGATGCAGCTTCGCCGGTTGGGCGCAGTTTCGCCCGAGGTCGAGTTTCGGCGGAGGGGGCGAGCGTGATTGTGCATGGGGAGCCGTCCCGTGCCGCCGAGGTCGCAGAGCGGCAGCGGATCACGGCTGGGGAGCTGTTCGCTGCCGGCGCCGGTGGACGAGATCGTCGAGGAGGGGCTGGATACCCGTCAGTTCTGTCGTCGGGTGGCGCAGGCGGTGGCGCGCCAGCTGGACCAGTGAGCCTCGCGCTCAGTCCAGGCCTTCGGTGATAGTCCCATAGGGATTGTTCTCGTCGACGAGTGCCTGGACGCTTCCGCCCGTGAAGCGGACGTGCACTCCGTGCCTCTGACCCGCGGCGGACTGCTCGAGTATCGGCCGCACGGTCTCGACGAAGGCCGGGTCCTTGTCCGCGAGGTACGCGGCGTACTGCTCTGGAAGCTCGGGCATTGAAGGCGGTTCCCTTCTGCTGTCGTTTGAGGTCGTTTCGCAATGATTGCGTCATCGCAAGAGTACGTCGCGAACTGGGTCGAAGAAAAGGCCGGCCTAAATTGCAGGCGGGGTGGCCTCAGTGACTGTGGTCGCCGCGGCTGTATTCGAACACCCACCCCAGAAGCCCGATGATGGCGAAGGCCGCGCCGATCGGGACGAGCCAGAACGCTATGGCCACGCCGAGCACCGATATCGCGCAGGCGGCTCCGAGCGAGATGGGCCACCAGCTCCAGGGACTGAAGAACCCCTGATCGCCCGCGCCCTCGTGGATCTCGGCATCCTGGCGGTCCTCCGGCCGGGGGCCAACCCGCCGTCCGGTGACCCAGAGGTAAGTCGCGATCATCAGGGCCAGCCCGGCCACGAGAGCGAGCGGCACGCCGCCGGCGAATTCCGCGAAGTGGGTCATGAGGGCGTAGATGAAGCCCACAATGAGCAAGAAGACGAAGATCGCTCCGAAAAGCAGGGACTCTATCTTCATGACCGCTCCTCCAAGAGGCCTCGCGGCGCCGGTCGGAGTGGGCCGCACCGCCATGCCAGATTAGGCACCGCGAGTGCCAGCTAAGGAAGCCCTCGGCGCGAATTCTCCCGCTGCAATTCGGGACCGTCCTCAACGCGGTGCAGGCTCTGCATGGGCGCTGGAAGTCCCAACCATTGCCGAGACGCAAGGACATCCCCCGAAACCTATCGGATATTCGATATAGGATTTGAAGGTTTGGTTGGGATGTCCGTGCACTGCCGGCACGGGTAAAACCCAGCAAGTGAGGAAGGAGTGCGCCGTGGATCGGAAGCCCCGAGTCGTCGTAACCGACTTGGACCAGCCGTCGCTGGCGGAGGAAGAGGCGGTCAGCGCCGCCGAGGGGTTCGAACTGGTGCGGACCGACTGCCGCACTGAGGACGACGTCATCCGCGCCGGCGAGGGAGCCGACGCCCTGATCGTGCAGTACGCACCCATCACACGCGCCGTCTTCAAAGCGCTGCCGGGCCTCAAGGTCGTTGCCCGCTACGGCGTCGGCGTGGACACTGTCGATCTCGAGGCGGCCACCGACGCCGGAGTCGCTGTCTGCAACGTCCCCGATTACGGCACTGAAGACGTGAGCGACCATGCGATCGCCCTCGCGCTGAGCCTCGCGCGCGGCGTCGTGGGTCTCGACCGCGAGGTGCGCCGCGGCAACTACTCCCTCGCGCCGGTTCAGCCGCTGCACCGTGTTGCAGGCCGTGTCTTCGGAGTCGTCGGGCTCGGTCTCATCGGCGCCGCAACCGCGCGCAAG
>DATEJD010000117.1:0-7927 GCA_035278325.1 Gemmatimonadales bacterium
GGAGGACGGGGCGGTGGATGTGCGGCGAGCGCTGGAGGCGATGGGGAATGAGGCTCCGGGGCTTACGAAGTATCCGGCAGAGTGTCGGTTTTGCGGGTATCGGCGGGTGAGGTGGTGTCCGGGGGTGGAGGACGGCGCTCAGAAGAGTTGAAGCTGATGGCAGGGGGTTGACTGGCTTGTCAGCGCTCGAGGATGGCTTTGAAAAGCGCCTGAAGATCGATCGTCAGGCTCGGCCGGCCGACACGAGGGATCCACTCAATCGTGTCGTGCAGGACCTCCGGCCTTTGATCCTGAGGCCGCCACCGCTCCACCAGACGAGAGTCCAGATCAACAATCCAGTACTCCGGAATGCCCTGGCGCTGATATCGGAGCCGCTTGATCTGCCGGTCGGACCGCGCGGTGCTCGGCGACAGGACCTCGATCGCGAGGAGAAGTGTGCGCACTTCTCTCCAGTGGCGTGGCGCCCGGCCCCCTGGAGCCTCGAATACGAACACGTCCGGCTGGACCAGCGTGCGCTCGTCGAGCTCGATATCGGCCGGGGCGATGCTGACGATGCCGATGTCATGGGTGCGGACGTACTCTCGCAACGTCGTCGCGAGCGCGAGCACGGCTTCCTGGTGGCGAAACTCGGGCGACGGGCTCACCAGCAGCTGGCCGTCCACCACCTCGTGGCGCCGGCCGTCGTCGGGCAGCGCCAGGACCCGCTCCACCGTCCAGTCGTTCGCGGCCTGTGGCATACCCACAATGTGCGATCCTCGGCGCCGGGTCTGCAATAGCGATAGCCCACGATATGCTTGGCGCCGCTGGACCTGATAACCGCAATAACGCGAGCCGATGAAGCCACCCAAGATTCAACGCTGGATCGATTTCCTCGCCGTCCTCCTGTCCCACCGGTATCCGGTCTCCCAGGATGACCTGATTGCCGGGGTTCCGGCCTACCAGCTCGGCGACGAAAAGCCGGAGTCGCGCCGACGCACCTTCGAACGGGACAAGCGCGAGCTCAAGCAGTTCGGGATCCCGATCGAGACAGTGGAGGACGAGAAGGGCAACCCGAGCCGCTACCGGCTTCCCGTCCGCGACTTCTATCTGCCGTACCTGGCCTTGAGGGTGCAGGGCGGCCTCGCCCGCCCGACCCGCGTGAAGAAGGACGGCTACCGCGGGCTCACCGAGCTTACCTTCGAGCCCGACGAGCTGGAGGCGGTCGCCCACGCGGCGGCCCGGGTCCGTGCGCTGGGCAACCCGCTCCTCGCTGAGGATGTCGAGTCGGCCCTCCGAAAGCTCGCCGTGGACTTGCCGATGGACGCGGCCCAGCCGGACGAGACGCACGTTGCCCCCACGCGAACTCCGGCCGACGCCGAGGTCTTCTCCGAGCTGAGCAGGGCGCTTCACGCCCGGAAGCGAGTGACCTTCGTGTACCGCTCGATCGGCACCGACCAGAGCGCTCCGCGGACGGTCGAGCCGCTCGGCCTTTTCTTCCTGAACCAGCATTGGTATCTCGCCGGCCGGGCTCCAGGCGAAACGGCGCTCAAGAACTACCGGCTGAACCGCATCAGCGATCCCGAGATGAACCAGACCAAGCAGGACACGCCGGACTACGAGATGCCGGCCGGCTTTCGCCTGGCGGAGCACGCGCGGTCCCGGCAGGCGTGGGAGCTGGGCGACGGGGACGCGATCGAAGCCGTGGTCGAGCTCCGAAGCGCAGGCGGTGCCGCGGCAGCGGCCGCACGCCTGGGCGACCCGGTCGAAGGCCAACCCGACCAGCACCGATTCCGGGTCCGCCGCCGCGACGCCTTCGCCCGCTGGCTTCTGTCCTTCGCCGGTGAGCTGGTCCCCGTTGCCCCCGCTGAGATCGTCGCCGACTACCAAGCGTTGGTCGCCGAGACCCTGGCGCATCATTCCGTCCTGCCGTCCTTCCGTCCTTCCGTCCCCGCGAGATGACCGATACCGCCTCTGCCCAGCTCCGTCGCATCCTCCACGTCATTCCCGAGCTGGGCGACGGGGAGCCGCACTCGGTGGCCGAGATCGCCCGCAAGATCGGGGTGGATCGCAATGTGCTCGTACGCGACATCCGCACCATCAGCGAGCGCTTCGACACGCCTGGCGGCTTCATCGAAGGCCTCACGATCTATCTCGAGGCCGACACGGTCGAGGTTCACACCAACCACTTCCTCCGCCCGATGCGGCTCACCAGGCCGGAGCTGCTGGCGCTGGAGCTTGGTCTTGCCATGCTGCAAAACGAGCGGCCGCCGGAGGAGCAGACCGGTATCGAGCGCGCCCGCCACCGTCTCGAGCAGGTGCTGGCCGGTACGCCGGATCACGAGAGCGACTATCGATTCGCCTCGCTCACCCAGGGCGGGGATCCCGAGCACTTCCGCCGGCTCCAGCAGGCCAGCCGGGCGCGGCGCCGCGTGCGCCTCAGCTATCGGAAATCGGGGGCGGACGAGGCGTCGAGCCGAATGCTCTGTCCCTACGGCATCGTGTTCGCGAGCGGCATGGGCTACATCGTGGCTGACTGCGGCAAGGAGGGGCTGCGGTTCTTCCGGCTCGATCGGGTCGAGGACGTCGAAGTACTCGACGAGCGGTACGAGCGGCCGCGGGACTTTTCGCTCGAAGCCGTGGTCCGAGAAGGGCGCGCGTTTCACTCGGCCGATGCTGCCACGCTCAAGGTGCGGTACTCGCCCAAGGTGGCCCGCTGGGTCGCCGAGCGGGAAGGGAAGTCGGTGGAGGCCGATGGGTCGCTGGTGCTGGAGCATCCGATGGCGGACCCGGAATGGGCCGTACGGCACGTGCTGCAGTACGGGCCGGACGCCACGGTGCTCGAGCCCGCCGCGGTGCGGGAAGAAATCGTCCGGCGCCTCGAGGCGATGGGGCCGAGGCCGGGAGTCAGGGAGTCACCCTGAGCGAAGCTAAGGGGCCATGCGTTCGGTCATGCCCCCTTCACTGCGTTCAGGGTGACTCCGGGGGAAGGACCAGCCGCGAACGAGAGTGTCCCACCGCGCCAGGAAAGTTTGACGGCTAGCTCGGGCCCCCAAGCACCTCGGGAAAACCCTGAGCCGGCCGCCCCTCGCAAGCCTGCTAGCCGCACTGTCACACCCCACCGCGACCTTTCGGACATTCACCACGCGATATAATCGCCCGTCTTCGTCCGAACGGAGTCTCCATGCGCGCTCCCTACGGCCTTGCCCTCCTCGTCCTTCTGACAGGCTGTGGCGGGACCACCCTGGTGGTGGAAGCGGATACAACGTGGGCCGGCACTGTCGACGGATTCGGCGCGATCTCCGGCCGCTTCAAAGCCGAGTACGACCTGGGCGACGCGGACGGAAAGTGCTGGACCGTCTCGAAGACGACGGAAGCCGGAACCCTCCGGGTCTATTCGAAGACGAGCGAGTGGTTCGGCCTGGGCAACCAGGTAAGCGGCGAGTCCACGACCACCGAGCCCATGGGCACCGTCACGGGGTGTGTACAATGAACGCGAGACTGCGCTGGATCATCGCGGCGATGCTCGGCCTCGTCGCCTGCAAGGATGCGGTCGACCCGCTGGACCTGGCCGGCCCACCCGCGTCCACCGCCATCGCCGCGGGTGACAATCAGCGTGGCGTGACCGGCTCGGCGCTCGACGGGGCGCTGACGCTGCGGGTAACGGATTCCACCGGGCGCCCCAGCCCGGGAGTGCTCGTCGGCTGGACCACCAGCGGCGGCACGCTGAGCCAGACGTCCGACACCACCGACAACGACGGCCGCTCGAGCGTCTCGTGGACGCTGCCCCCGACGCCGGGCATTTACACCGCTTCCGCTGCCGTCGAAGGCGTGGGCACCACGGTCTTCACCGCCACCGCCCAACCCGTGGCCGGTGACATCGCCTTCCGCTACATCGACGCCGGCGGCTATCACGCGTGCGGCATCACGACTACCGAGCAGCTCCTCTGCTGGGGATACAACGCCGACGGACAGCTCGGCCTTGGCGGGACGACGATCGTATCCAATCCGACTCTGATCCCCGGCGACTACCGCTATCGGCGCATCGCCGGCGGTTCGTACCACGCCTGTGGCTTCACCCTCGCGTCCGAGGCCTGGTGCTGGGGCAACAATGGTGACGGTCGGTTGGGCGATGGCTCGACGGGGACCCAGTCGCTGTCGCCCGTTGCCGTGCTGACTGCTGAAGTCGTCGACACCCTGGTTGCCGACACGGTCGTGAAAGGCAAAGTCCGACTCCTCGTCCAGGCACTGTCCGCGGGGGAGGCGCACACGTGTGGCGTCGATCTCTCTCAGCACGTCTGGTGCTGGGGACGCAATCGCGAAGGGCAGCTCGGAAAGGGAGCGACCGGGGACTTTTATCCGCCGAGTCCCATCGGCACTACCGAGGTGTTCAAGGACGTAAGCGTGGGCGGTCTGCACACCTGCGGGATCACGGTGGACCGCGGCGGGCTGTGCTGGGGATATAACGTCGCGGGACAGCTCGGCAACGGGACGACCACCACGTCATCCGTGCCCGTCACGGTGCCCGGTACGTTCCGCACCGACCCGCTCGTCATCTTCCACTCTCCCGACCCGGACTTTCCGCTGCCGCCTGGCCCGTTCATCGCCGCCGGATACGACCACTCCTGCGCCATCACCCTGGCTGGACCCACCGTGTGCTGGGGCCTCAACGAGTACGGACAGCTGGGCGACGGATCGACCACCAATAGCACCTCGCCGACCGTGGTCGGGGGCGGCCACGCGTTCGCCGCGATTACGGCCGGCCTCAGGCACACCTGCGCGCTCGATGCGACCGGCGCGGCCTGGTGCTGGGGCGACAACACCTACGGGGAGCTGGGGGACGGGACGAACACGCGCAGCGGGACGCCGGTGGCGGTGGCGGGTGGGCTGCAGTTCGCCTACCTCAAGGCGGGAGAGCTGTCGACCTGCGGCGTCACCGGTTCAGGGGTCGCGTACTGCTGGGGGGACAACGAGTACGGGCAGCTCGGAGACGGAACGGCCACGAGCTCCGCGGCTCCGGTGAAGGTGGCGTTTCAGCCTTGAGCACACTCGTAATCCGGAGCTACGTAGGTAACCAGCGATGAGCGCCCGAGGTGAAAACGGGGTGAGCTTGGATTGTGAAGTTGGCTGGCCGGGTGAATCCTGGGAAAGGCTTGTCTCAGTAGTGATAACGTGCCTGCAGAAAGTCCACCCGGTCATCGAGCACGCGGTAGACCAGCCGGTGCTCCCCGCTCACACGCCGGGACCAGATGTCGGGCCCCAGGTACTTAAGGGGCTCCGGCTTGCCGAATCCCTCGAAGGGGTCGCGAAGTACGGCCTCAACCAGCTCGAGCACTCGGACCGCGAGCTTCCGGTCATGCTGAACGAGGTAGGCCAGGTCGGCCCTGAAGCGGGAATGGAATGCGGCAACCCGTCTGCTCCTACGTCTCTCGATCAAGCCCGAACTCCCGGCGCAGCTCTTCCACGGACGAGGGCCGAATCCGGTCGGCCAGCGAGTCGTGCAGCGCTTCGAGCAGACGCCGAGCATTGCTGGGGGAGCGGAGGAGATAAGCCGTCTCCACCAGGCTCGATAGCTCCGAGGCGGCGATCATGGCCACATCATCCTGACCTCGGCGGGTGATCACTACGACCTCCCGCTCCTGAATAACGCGGTCCAGCAGCCGGGCGAGGTTGGCCCGGGCCTCGGTATAGCTGGTTTCGATCGCCACCCGTTCACCCTGAGAAAGATGTACTGGAAACATGTACAGCTCTCCATCAGGGATCAAGACCGCGCGCTCGAGGCGTCGCAGGTGCCGGCTATCATGGACAGACCCCGCACGTTGGGAGTAATCCTTTCGCCGCACCTGAGATGAATTCCGCGAGTTCCCCGAATCATTCGTGAACAAGGTCCGCTTTATCCGCCACAGAGGCGGATGCCTTGACTACCGCCACCCCATAACCTTGGCTTCCGCGATGCGACCACCCCGGCCTCTCTTCTGGCTGGTCATCTACGCCATCGCGATGGCCTACGTCGAGGCCGCGGTCGTCGTGTACCTGCGGGCCCTCTACTACCCGCGTGGCTTCGCCTTCCCGCTGGCCCCTCTGCCGCCTGAGCTGGTCGGGATCGAGATCGCCCGGGAGGCCGCGACGCTGGTGATGCTGCTGGGCGTCGCCATGCTGGCCGGGAGGGAGCGGTGGGAGCGATTCCCGGCCTTCTGCGTGAGCTTCGGGGTGTGGGACATCTTCTATTATGTCTGGCTGCGGCTCCTGCTCGGCTGGCCGCCATCCCTGTTGACCTGGGATGTGCTGTTTCTCATCCCGGTGCCGTGGACCGGGCCGGTCGTGGCCCCGGTGATCGTGAGTGTGCTGCTCGTGGTGGGAGGGCTGCTGCTCTGGCGCAAGGGAGCGCGCGGTGAGCCAGTCCGGTCCCCTATCCCGCTCGGGATCCTGGCGCTCACCGGCGCGGTCCTGGCGCTCGGCGCCTTCGTGCTCGACTTCGCCCGGGTCCTGCGCCAGGCCGAGCCGCCGCCCTTCCGGTGGGGACTGTTCGGCGCCGGCGTGAGCCTGGGTCTGGTGGCGTTGGTGCTGGTGGTTCGGAAGCAGTCGTGAGCTGACGGGCCGGCCCGGTGCGGGGAGTCACCCTGGACGGTCTCCTTGACGGCCCCGCCCCCATGCCATAGCGTGGATCCACCCAGCCGGACGAATCGCACACCCGGCGAAAGCCGGGGCCGCAAAGCCACGGGTCCTCACCCTCCCTGCGCCACTCCTGACGTTCCGAGGGATAGCAAGATCGCCGAGCTGCTCCTGCTGGCTCGGCGATCACGTATTTCGGAGTGGTCAAGTTTCAACGGACGAGGTGGGGTATGGAAGTACGAGTCACCGCCAATTCTCAGGCCTACCGGCTCAAGGAGCGGATGGAACAGGCCGAGGTGCGGCACGGACAGGAGATCAGGGCGGACCTCCCGGGCATCCAAGTGAGGACGTCCCCGCCGGCATGGATCGGCGCGCGGCAGGCCGAGCACGGTGAGGTCTTCTTCTGCAACATGGGGCCGATCCGGCTGCGGAGCGTCACGATCGCCGGCGACGGGATGCCGCTCCCAAACGCGGCGCGAGTGCAGGGGCTGAACATCGTCGCCGATGGGACCTACGATCTGATCAACGCGCTGGTTCGGTCGAACGGCGATCTGCGGGTCATCGTAGATGAGGTCACCGAAGTGGTTCCGCGGAGACTCCATTCTGCCCGCGGGCTCGAGCGCGGAGCGGTGACGACGTCAGCGCCTTGACAGACCTGTCCCGCGCCCGAGCTTAGACCCGGGCGGCGCTGTGTCCCGCGTCGGCGCGTCGGGGAGCCGTCGATGCGGGCGCAGCCGCTCGATCCGGAAAGGCTATCTCAGGGGAAGGAGCCAGCGACATGACCACCGCACTACACGCGACCCTCACGCGGAAGAATGAGGGAAAGGCGCTCTGGGTCTTCGGTTCGCTTTTCGAGCTCAAGGCCACCGGCCACGACACCGGCGGTCACCTCACCGCCGTCGAGATGACGTTCCCGCCCGGCCAGGCGGTCGCCCCACCGCACCGGCACAATTGTGGCGAAGCGGCCTATGTCCTCGAGGGCACGGTCCGCTACCACGTCGATGGCCAGGTGACCGATCTGAGCCCGGGGGATTTCGTGTATTTCCCTGAGGGGGCGCTCGAGTGGGCGGAGAACGCGACGACGGAGCCGGCCCGGGCCCTGGTCATCTACGATCGTTCCGGCATCGAAGACTTCTTCGAGGAGGTGGGTGAGAAGGCCACCGCACGCGTGCTCCCCGGCCCGGAGCCTCTCCCGGACATCGACGCGCTCATACCGATGGCCAAACGGCACGGTCTCGAGATTCAGCCCCCGGCGTCATGAGCGTGGGCGGGCATTCGAGGGAGTCACCCTGAGCGAGGGGACGAGTCACCCTGAGCGAGGGGACGAGTCACCCTGAGC
>DATEJD010000118.1:0-3636 GCA_035278325.1 Gemmatimonadales bacterium
CGCGGCGTTGGCGAGCCTCGTGGATCACGACGGCGCGGCCCGCAGGGCCGGCGAGATCCTGTCCGGCTACGCCAGCTCCTATTTCGACTATCCCAATCGCGACAACGTGCTCGGCCCGAGCCGGCTGTTTTTCTCGACCTATCTGGAGTCGGTCTGGCTCACCAACTATCTGGCCGCGGCCTCGCTGCTCCGGGAAAGCGGTCACCTGGCCGAGGACGTGGCCGAAGGCGTCGGCGTGGTGGCCGAGGAGGCGGCCAACGTCATCGGTGAGTTCGACGAAGGCTTCTCCAACCGACAGACCTGGCACAACGCCGCGCTCGCCGCCATCGCGGTGTGGTTCGAGGACGAGGAGCTGCTGAACCGGGCGGTGCAGGGGCCCACCGGCATGCTCCCGCATCTGGTCGAGGGCTTCGGCAGTGACGGGATGTGGTACGAGGGCGAGAACTATCATCTGTTCGCGCTGCGCGGCCAGCTGGTGGGCATGGGCTGGGCCCGCGAGGCCGGCGTCGATCTGCTGGAGGACGAGCGGCTGGCCGCGCGCCTGACCGCGGCGCTTCGGGCGCCGGCCCTCACCGCGCTGCCCGACCACACGTTCCCCGCCCGCAAGGATTCCCGCTTCGGGATGTCGCTGGCCCAGCCGATGTACCTCGAGCTGTGGGAGGTGGGCCTCGCGCGCGTGGGCCACGAGGGCTCCGACCTGTGGAGCTGGCTGCGCGAGCTCTACGCCGCTCCGGCGCCCAAGGCGGAGACGCTCGATTCATATCTCCACGAGGCGGGCGAGCCCGCGCCCGCGGCGCGGACCCGTGCCGATCTGTCGTGGTGGGCACTTCTCGAGATGGCGCCCGCGCTGCCCGATGGCGCTCCGTGGGCCCCGGGCCCGGTGCTGCTCGAGAGGCAGGGGCTCGCTATCCTGCGCACGGCGGATCGCTACGCGAGCCTGGAGTGCGGGCTGTTCGGCGGTGGGCACGGCCATCCTGACCGGCTGCACCTGACGCTGTTCGCGGACGGGGAGCACTGGCTCGCCGATCCCGGCACCGGCTCCTACGTCACTGGTGACTTGTTCTGGTATCGCTCGACCCTCGCGCACAACGCGCCGCGGTTGGACGGCCGGTCTCAGCCGCCCGGCGATGCCCGCTGCGAAGCGTTCGACGTCCAGGGCGCCTGGAGCTGGACGCGCGGTCGCTACGGCGAGCTGTCGCGCACCCTCGTGTCGGGCGACTACCTGCTCGACGTGGTCGAGCTGGACGCCGCCGAGGACCGCACGATCGAGCTGCCGTGGCATCTCGCGGGCCGCATCGATATGCTGACACCGGGCGACTGGACCGCCGAGCCGTGGGACGAGCCGTTTGTCGAGCGGGTGGAGCGATTCATCGGTCGGACCGAGGGCGACGTGGTGCTCCGCTCGCATGGCGAGGGCGGCGCGACACTGACGCTGCATCTGCGCTTCGACGGCACCCTGCTCCGGGCGAGTGTCCCCGGGCGGCCGGGACAGGCCGGGCGTGGCACGATGTACCTGGTGCGCGCGAATGGACGTGGCACCCGGCTGGTGGCGGTACTCGAGACCACCCGTGGCGCCGCTCGAGTCCGCTCGGTCGAAGCCAGCGGCGAGCTCATTACGGTAGAGACCGCCGACGGCGTCGATCGCCATCTCGCGAGCCCGACCGGCTGGGAGGTGAGCGGCTCAGCGGGCACCACCAAGCTGGGTGGGCTCCGCCGCGCCGCGGCGGCCACCGCGCCGCTCATCGATCTCAGCCGCCCCACGCGGGCCACGGGGGTGGCGCTTTACGCCAGGCAGGCACCCGAGCTCGACGGCAACCTCGACGCGTTCGACGCGAGCGAGCCAATGACGCTCGACTACGACGACCAGTACCGCCGGAGCGAGGAGCCCTACCACGGGCCCGAGGAGTTCTCCGCCACGCTGCTCGCCAATTGGAACGAGGACGCGCTCTACCTCGGTGTTGACGTGGTGAAGGCGGAGGTCATTGTGCGCCCCGACGACGCGCCCCCACTTCGGCTGGACAACGAGCCCGACGACATCAACGCGGATGGGCTCCAGGTGTACTTGCGGCCCGAGCCCGACGGGCCGGTCTATGGGTTCCTGGTGGTCCCCTCCGATCAGGTAGGCGGCGTTCGAGTCCGCGTGATCTCGGACGCGGCGGGCTCTCCCGACATGATCACCGGGGCCTGGCAGCCCACCGGCACCGGCTACTCCATGGCACTCCGCATTGCGCTGCCGGACTGGAGCCCGCGCGGTGGCGACGTGCTCGGCTTCGACCTCATCGTGAACGAGATGCATCCCGATCGGCTGCGCCGAGCCGGCCAGCTGGTCTGGAGCGGTGGTGGTGGGTGGGTGTACCTCCGCGGCGACCGGCAGGCTGCCGAGTCGTTCGGGAAGCTGGAGCTCCGATGAGCGACGCGACCATCGGCGCCGTCGCCGGCTTCACCTCCACCGGCAGCAAGCGTCCCGAGGCACTGTTCGGCGAGCCCGAGCCCGATCTGCCACGCACGATGACGCGCTCGTCCGGCTGCCGGGTGTGGGACGCGGAGGAGCGAGAGTACCTCGACCTCATCATGGCGCTCGGGGCGGTGGCCCTGGGGTACGGTCATCCGGAGGTGAACGCGGCCGCGATACGCGCCATCGGCGACGGCGTGGTCGGGCCGCTGCCCCCCGCGCTCGAGGGCGAGCTGGCGCTCGATCTCCGGCGGCTGATTCCCTGGGTGGAGCAGGTGCGCTTCCTCAAGACCGGGGCCGAAGCGATGGCCGCCGCCGTGCGCCTGGCCCGCACCGCCACCGGACGCGAGGCCGTGCTCGGCTGCGGCTACCACGGCTGGCTGGACTGGTGTCAGGGCCAGGACGCGCGCGGGGTGCCGGCTGGCACCCGGGCGCTCTATGCCGAGCTGCCGTTCAACGACGCGGAGCGCACCCGCGAGCTGATCAGCCGGGCCGGCGACACGCTGGCCGCGGTCGTGTTCGAGCCGGTGATCCTCGAGCCGCCGAAACCGGAGTGGCTGACGGTGCTGCGGGAGGAGACCACCCGCGTCGGCGCGGTCCTCATCGCGGACGAGATCAAGACCATCGGCCGGCTCGCCGTCGGCGGCGGCTGCGAGCGGTTCGACCTGCGGCCCGACCTGGTCGTGATGGGCAAGGCCATCGCGAACGGGTTCCCGCTGGCCGCAGTGGGTGGCCGCGCCGATCTCATGGCGGGCGTGAGTCGAACCTGGATCTCGTCGACGCTGGCAACGGAGTCCGTCTCGCTCGCGGCGGCTCGAGCGACGCTGGCGGTGCTGCAGGCGCGTCGCGTACCCGAGCAGCTCGGCCGCATCGGTGCCTGGCTCCTGGATGGGTTCCGCGGGCTGGCCCACCGCTACCCGCGCCACGTGCGCGGCGTCGGCGGCGTACCCGAGATGTGCTGCCTCCTGTTCCACGACGACGCAACCGGTGCCCGAGTCGCCAGCGAGGCGGCCCGGCGGGGGGTCCTGTTCAAGCGGAGCCCGTACAACTTCGTCTCGACGGCGCACGGCGAGCGGGACGTCGAGCGGGCGATCGGCGTGCTGGAGGAGGTGCTGGAGAGCTTGCGGTAAGCGGTGAGCGGGGGGGGCGGGGGCGAGTCACCCTGAGCCCGAGTCACCCTGAGC
>DATEJD010000119.1:0-3530 GCA_035278325.1 Gemmatimonadales bacterium
GCGCAAACGACCATCAAGGCGATCGCCGAGCGGGCGGGGGTCGAGCGCCTCACCGTGTACCGCCACTTCGCGGACGAGGGCGAGATCTTCGCCGCCTGCAACACGCACTTCCTGGACGAGGCGCCGCCGCCGCATCCGGCCGCCTGGGCCGGCGTGACGGAACCGGCGGCGCGCCTTCGCGCCGCGCTCCTCACGTTCTACAGCTACTATCGGCGCACCGAGGCCATGCTCGGGAAGGCACTGCGGGACTCCGAGGGCCTGCCGGCGCTCGCGGCGGTGCTGGGTCCGTGGAATCGGTTCGTCGAGACCGTGGGCGACGAGCTGCAGGCAGCCTGGGCGCCCGGTGACGACACGCGGCCGAGGCTCACCGCGGCGATCGGGCACGCCCTGCGCTTCGATACGTGGCGCTCGCTCGCGCGGCTCGAGGGTCTCGACGATGCCGCCGCGGCGGATCTCATGGTGAGTCTCGCCCGCGCCGCGGCGACACCCGACTGAGCGAGTCATCCTGAGCCAAGCGAGGGAGCGGCGCCCGCAGGCCGCTGGGAACCCTTCCACGCGCTCGCTGGTTACCTGCCCATGTCGAACATCGAATTGGGGCTGGACACCTTCGGCGACGTGACTGTGGGGCGGGATGGCCGCCCGCTCCATCACGCCGAGGTCCTTCGCAACGTCATCGCCGAAGCCGAGCTCGCCGACCAGCTCGGCATCGCCTTCATCGGGGTCGGCGAGCACCACCGCGCCGACTTCGCCATCAGCGCGCCCGAGGTCATCCTCGCGGCGATCGCTACCCGCACCAGTCAGATCAAGCTGGGCACGGCAGTCACCGTTCTGAGCACCGACGACCCGGTCCGGGTCTACGAGCGGTTCTCCACCCTGAACGCGATCTCCAACGGCCGCGCCGAGGTGATTCTGGGCCGCGGCTCGTTCACCGAGTCGTTCCCGCTGTTCGGGTATTCGCTCGAGGATTACGACGACCTGTTCGAGGAGAAGCTCGCCCTCTTCGCCGCCATCCGCGACGCCGACCGGACGGGCCAGCCGGTCCACTGGAAGGGCTCCGTGCGCCCGCCGGTCGAGGGCCTCCGGGTCTACCCGCCGGTCGAGCGGCCGCCGCTCAGCACCTGGGTCGGCGTCGGCGGGAGCCCGGAGTCGGTGGTTCGGGCCGCGCGGTATGGCTTTCCGCTCACGCTCGCCATCATCGGCGGCGACCCGCGGCGGTTCGAGCCCTACGTCGAGCTCTATCACCGGGCCCTCAAGCAGCTCGGCCAGCCCGCCCAGCCGGTGGGCGTGCACTCGCCGGGCCACATCGCCGACACCGACGAGCAGGCGCGCGAGGAGCTCTGGCCGCACTACCAGGTCATGCGGAACCGGATCGGCGCCGAGCGCGGCTGGGGCCCGACCAGCCGGGCCGAGTTCGACCATGAGGTCGCGGCGGGGTCGCTCTACGCCGGCTCGCCGGAGACGGTGGCCCGGAAGATTGCCGGGACGGTCCAGGCGCTCGGCGCATCACGGTTCGATCTCAAATACAGCGCGGGCACGCTGCCGCACGAGCAAATGATGCGGAGCATCGAGCTGTACGGGCGCGAGGTGATGCCGCGGGTGCGGACACTGCTCGAAGCGGCCGCGCCGGCCCTGGCGGGGCGGGGGGAAGGCGCGTCGGACCGGTAGCCGGCGGTACATCTTCCCGGCGGACGCGCGAGGCCACAGATTTCGGGTGTCACTTCGCTCGAGGTCGACGACATGTCAGTCACTACCGAGGACGAGCTTACCCGGATCATCGCGAAGCACCGACAGGATGTGGCAGCGGCCAAGCTCGCGGCCGAACAGCGGGCGCGCGACGACGAGCACACCAGGCACGACTGCGAAGCCCCCATTCGAAGTGTCGCCCTACCCGTATTTCGAGAGTGGTCGGAACGACTCGCGGTCGAGGGATACCCCTCGACCGTCGAGGACCGATTGGGCTGCCGTCCTTCGGCCCTGGTGTTCCACTTCGCGCCGAGGGGTGTCCCGGAATCCTCGCTGACGCTGGCGTGCGAGGCGGGCCCCGCGGTGCGCTTCAGCATGCTGATCGAAGGCAAGCAGGCGGACGGCGACACGCGCACGCCACTGACCGACCTCGATCCCGGCTTCGTAGTCGAGGGGCTCGGACGGTTCCTGTCGGCCGCCCTGGAGGCGACCATTCCCAGGAGGAGCGACTGCGGGCCGCCGCGACGGGCCGCCGCCGTAACATGAATCCACGTCGGTCACCGGTCTTCATCCGGTGACTGTCATCGCCGGCCCGCCTGGTGGTCAGCCCGCCGCTGCCACCGGCGCTACCAAGCGGCGATCGGCGGGCCTGGTCACGTAGGAGACGGCCAGCAGAGCCAGCAGCACCAGCGGCATTGGCCAAGCCTGATCGCCGCTGGTGTAGGCCGAGATGAACGCCATAATCCACGTGAATGTCACGCCCGCGTAGGCCCATTCCTTCAGCAGAAGAAAGCCAGGCAGGAGCAGAACGATCCCGGCCACCGGCTTGACGATGCCGAGAACGATCCTGAGGTGCTGCGGGTAGCCGGCCTTGGCGAACCCGGAGACGACCTGCTCGCTTCCGGTGAGATAGGAGAGCGCGGCCAGCAGCCCGAGCGCAACGATCGCGGTGCTGATCCAATAGGCGAGTTTTCGACTCACGGATCCTCCTGGGATTTGGTCGCCGACGTCGTACGATAGCATGGCCGCGAGGCTCGCGATAAGGAGGGCCGAGCGTGGGACACGCCGTCGCTTGACTTCACCTGGCGCGGTTCCTAGTGTAGGTCCATGAGCTTCGTCCCGAGCGCTCGCGCGTGCGACTGTTGTCGCATCTCCCGGAGTGGACGGCCCGGAGGGCGCGTGTAGGGACGGATGATGGTGCAGGCATTTCACGCGGCGGCTCGAGGCCCGAACCACTCCCTGGTCCGGGCCTCTTCGTTTGCTGGCGCCGCCGCATCTCTCGACAGGAGGGTCTATGGCCGTCATCGACGAACTGCTGCAGGCGAACGAGGCGTACGCTCGAACCTTCGACCGGGGCGAGCTCCCGCTGCCGCCGGCGCGGAAGCTCACGGTGCTCACCTGCATGGATGCACGCATCATCCCGTCCAGGGCGCTCGGCCTCGAGGAGGGCGACGCCCACGTGATCCGGAACGCCGGCGGCCGGGCCCGCGATGCGCTGCGGTCGATCATCATCTCGCAGCGCCTGCTCGGCACCCGCGAGCTGGCCGTGATCCATCACACGGACTGCGGCATGCTCACGTTCACCAACCGCGACCTGCGCGAGAAGGTGAAGGAGGACCTGGGCCAGGACACCGGCGAGTTCGATTTCCTCCCGTTCGCCGACCTGGACGAGAGCATCCGGCAGGACATCGAATTCCTGCAGGCCACGCAACTCCTCAGCCCCGACACGCTGATTCGTGGCTTCGTGTACGACGTGCGCAGCGGCAAGCTGCGGGAGGTGACGGTGGAGGCCGGGGCGGTGAGCGGTAAGCGGTAAGCGGGGGGCTGGGGGGGGAGTCACCCTGAGC
>DATEJD010000120.1:0-11727 GCA_035278325.1 Gemmatimonadales bacterium
GTCGCGCCGGCCGACCAGAGCGTGGTGGGCTTACGAGGCATGGAGGCTCACTGTCCGATGCGCTTCCTCCGCCAGATACGTCCGCGCCAGCTCCGCGTAGAACCCCCGAGCCGCCGAGACCTCCGGCAGATCGACGTATTCGTCCGGGGTGTGCGACCGCCGACTGGTCCCCGGCCCGCACTTGACCGCGTCGACGTGACGCAGGAACACCCAGTCGGAGCAGGTCGGGCTGCCGAACGTCTTCGCCTGGGGCCGGAGCCGCCGGGCGACTGCGAGCAGCCGGGAGCCGGCGGGGGTCTCACACGGCACCAGCCGCTGCGACGTGACCACCACGTTCGAGCTGAGCGACTGGCGCAGCACGTGGGCCACCTCGTCGTGAGTCCAGTCGGGCGTGCTGCGGATGTCGAGGATGGCTTTCGCGACGGGGGGCGTCACGTTCCGGCTCACGCCGGCATCCAGCATCGTCGGCGTCACGGTGGTATGGCCGAGCACGGGGTGCGAGCGCTCGGCGAACAGGCCGTCGAGCTTGAGCAGGTCGCGAGCCAGCACCAGCGCGGCGTTCCGGAACTCGCCGTCGGCCGCGGCATACCCGGCATGGCGCTGGTCGCCCTCGGCGAGCAGGTCGACCATCATGAGTCCGCGCTGGGCCACGGCGAGCTCGAGGTTGGTCGGCTCGCCCACGACGGCCGCGTCGATGGGGCCGGCGCTCTCGACAGCGCGCTCCATGGTGGTGTGCTTGGTCTCCTCGCCGTAGCCGAGGAGCACCAGGAGGCGGCCGCGCGCGGGGCCGCCCGCGTCGGCCACGTCCTTCGCGGCCCAGAGCATCGCGGCCACCGAGGCCTTGGCGTCGCCCGAGCCGCGGCCATAGAGGCGCTCGCCTTCGACGGTGGGCGTGAACGGCTCGCGGGTCCAGCCCTTCCCCGGCGGCACCACGTCGAGATGCGAGACCAGCGCGAGCGTGGGCCCCGGCCTCGTGCCGACCTCCACCCGAACCGCCAGCTCGTCCCGCACGACCGCGAGCCCCCAGTCCCGGACCACCTGCTCCACGTACCGCGCCAGCGGCTCCTCTTCCCCGCTGACCGACGGGATGGCCACCAGCGCCTGCAGCAGGTCGATCTCATCCGGCAAGATCCACCCCCAGATACGTCGCCTTCTCCTTCCGGCCGACGATCATGGTGCCGCAGCCCGCTCCGGTGAAGACCTCGAGCAGCAGGGCGTCGGCCGCGCGGCCATCGATGATGTGGGTGCGCTCGACGCCGCCGGTGGCCGCGCGGATGCAGGCCTCCACCTTGGGCCGCATGCCGCCCGCCAGCGAGCCGTTGGCCATGAGGCCCGCGAGATCGTCCGGATCCGCGAAGGTCACCAGCGTCGCAGGATCATTCCGGTCGCGCAGCACGCCGGGAGCGCCGGTGAGGAAAATGAGCTTCTGCGCCCGGAGCGCCACGGCCAGCGACTCCGCCACCGTGTCGGCGTTCACGTTGAACACCTCGCCGTCCTCGCCACCCGCGAGGCTCGCGACGACGGGGACGAAGCGTGCCTCCATCAGCGTCACCAGCACGCGCGGGTCCACCCGGTCGATGTCGCCCACGTGGCCGTAGTCGACCTTGGCGGTGATACCGGCATCGTCCACCACCTGGACCGGCGGGCGGCGGTGCGCGGTGATGAGGTCGGCGTCCACGCCACTCAGGCCCACCGCCTGCACCCGATGCTCGCGAAGCGCGGCCAGCAGGTCCACGTTGAGCTGCCCGGCGTAGACCATCTTCGCCACCTCGAGCGCGGCATCGTCGGTGACCCGCCGCCCCGCCACCATGCGCGGCTCCTGCCCCAACCGGCGGCTCAGCGCGGAGGCCTGCGGCCCTCCGCCGTGCACCACGACCAGGCGGATGCTGAGTGACGAGAGCAGCGCGAGCTGCGCGGCCACCTGGTCCAGCGCCTCGGGCGCGCCCACGACGTCGCCGCCCAGCTTCACGACGAACACCTGGTCGCGATAGGCCCGGACGTAGCGGAGCGCGCCCTTGAGGCCGGCGATGCCCTTGGTGGTGTCGATCGTCAATGTTCGGTCTCCGGTGAAGGTGAGCGGTGGGCGGTCGGCGGTGAGCGGGGCTGAGTCACCCCGAACGAAGTGAGGGGGGCATGACCCGACGCATGGTCCCTTCGCTTCGCTCAGGGTGACTCACTTCCCGCTCACCGCTGACCGCTCACCGCTCACCGATAAGCTCCAGCAACAGCGCCCGCTGCGCATGCAGCCGATTCTCCGCCTGGTCCACCACGACCGAGTTGGGGCCGTCGAGGACGGCATCGTCGATCTCGACGTTGCGGCGGACCGGCAGGCAATGCATCACGATGCCCTTCCCGCCCCGGGTCGACTTGACGCGGCCGGGGGTGAGCCGCCAGTCCCTGAGGCTCGCGCGCAGCTGCTTCTCCTCCTGCGGCTGTCCGTAGAGCTTGACCGATCCCCACGACTTCACGTAGACCGCGTCGGCACCGACCGTGGCGTCGTCGGGGTCGTCGATGATGTGGACGAACTCGCCGCCGTGCTGCTGGGCCAGGCGTCGGATGAGCGCGGTGTCTTCCGGGTCCAGCTCGTACCCCGGCGGCCGGGCGATGACGATCTCCATACCCAGGGCGGCCGCCGCGAGCGCGGCGCTGGCGGGCACCGCGGTCGGCAGGGCCTTGGGATGCCAGGCCCAGGTGAGCACGAACCGCTTGCCCGCGGTCTGGCCCAGCTTCTCCCGCAGTGTCATCGCGTCGGCCAAGGCCTGGCAGGGATGCCGCCGGGCGCTTTCCATGTTGATGACGGGCTTCTCGCAGTACCGCGCAAAGCTGCGGATGATGCCGTCCCGCCGGGCCACGCTCCAGTCGCTGCCGCGGGGAAAGCTGCGTACCGCCACGGCGTCGGCGTACCGACCGAGCACCCTCGCGGCATCGATGATGTGCTCCACGGTGTCGCCGTCCATCACCGCGCCCGGCTCGGTCTCGAGCGACCAGCTGCCCTTCCCGGGCTCCAGCACGACCCCGTGGCCGCCGTGGAGGAACATCGCGGTCTCGAAGCTGGTGCGGGTGCGGAGGCTCGGGTCCATGAAGACCATGGCCAGCACCTTCTTCTCGAGCCCGCCCGTCACCTCCCCCCGCTTGACCCGGGCCGCGAGCGCCAGCAACGCCTCCACCTGCTCGGCGCTCCAGTCCTCCAGTGCCAGGAAGTCGCGCTTGGTCACGCCAGTACCTCCCGAAGGCCGGCCAGGAGCAGGTCGGCCTCGCGGATGGAGAAGGACAGCGGCGGCAGCAGCCGAAGCACCTGCGGATCGGTGGCCGTGCCGGTGAGGATCCGGCGCCCGAACAGCGCCTTCTGCACCTCCGTTGCCGGCCGGCCGAGGTGGAGCCCGAGCAGCAGGCCACGGCCCGACACCTTCCGCACGCCCAGCGCGCGGGCGCCCCGCGCCAGATGCTCGCCGACCGTGACCGCGTTGGCGATGAGGCCCTCGCGCTCGATCACGCCGATGTTGGCCAGCGCGGCGGCACAGGGCACGGGCCCGCCGCCGAAGGTGCTGCCCAGGTCGCCGATCGTGAGCGACTCGGTGAGCGCCGGCGTCGCCACCACCGCGCCGATGGGGAGGCCGCCGGCCAGCCCCTTGGCGAACGTCAGCGCGTCCGGCGTGACCCCGACCGCCTCCGCCGCTGCGAAGGCGCCGCACCGGCCCACGCCGCACTGGACCTCATCGAAGAGGAGCACCGCGCCCCGCTCGTCGCACACCCGGCGCGCCGCGGCGAGGAACTCCGGCGAGCAGTCGCGCGCTCCGGCAAAGCCCTGGATAGGCTCCACCAGCACGGCCGCCACGCCATCGTCCACCGCTGCCTCGAGCGCCGCCACGTCGTCGAACGGCACCTTGCGGCTCAGGGGCACACCGGCGCGGCGCGCCGCCTCCTCGTAGCGCGCGCCGTCGGTGCACGCCAGCGTCGCGGCGGTGCGGCCGTGCCAGCCGCCCCGCACGGTCACGATGGTCTGCCGCCCCGTGTGCCGGCGGGCCAGGTGCAGCGCGTTCTCGTTCGCCTCCGCTCCCGAGTTGCACAGGAACACCCGGCCGAGCGGCTCGGGGCAGAGCTCGGCCAGCTTGTCGGCCAGCGCTTCGCGCTGCGGCAGCGGGACGGCGGTGGAGTAGAACAGGAGCTGCTCCGCCTGTTCCGCGATGGCGCGGACCACGTCCGGATGGCTGTGGCCGGTGGACGCGACGGCGTGTCCCCCGTACGCGTCGAGCCACTCCGCGCCATCCTCGTCCACCAGCCAGGAGCCGTGGCCCCGTACGGGCCGGACCGGCATGGGTGGATACACGGGAAGCAGCGCCGGCACGTCGGTCTTCAGCATGGATAGATCCCCACCGCGGTGAGGCCGGCGCGCTCGTCGATCCCGAGCGCGAGATTCATGGCCTGAATGGCCTGCCCGCCGGCGCCTTTCACCAGATTGTCGATCGCCAGGGTGACCTGCACTTCCCGGCCATCCTCGCTCTCGACCGCGTGCAGCAGCGCGTAGTTGGTGCCCACCGCGTGGGTGAGCTCCGGCGGCGCATCGAGCACCCGGACGAACGGCCGGTCGGCATAGGCCTCCCGATACCAGCCCGCCGCGACCGCGCCGGGTGTGCCGTCGCGGATGGTCGCGCCGTCGGGCAGATAGGTGTGGAGCGTCAGGTAGATGCCCCGCACGAACGGCCCCGAGTGCGTCATGAGCCGCGCCGTCGCGTCCGGCCGGCCCACCCACTCGCGCCAGGAGGCGAGCACTTCGGCCTCATGGCGGTGAGACAGCACCGAATACGCGAACAAGTTGTGCGCGCGCATGGGATGGTGGGTGGTGGGCCGCGGCTGGACCCCCGCCCCGCTCGAGCCCGTCACCGCGAAGAGCGACGGCGTGACGTCGAGCCCCGCCCGGGCCAGCGGATAGAGCGCGAGCTGCGCCGCGGTCGCGAAACACCCCGGAGCCGCGATGGCACTCGCGCCACGGAGGCGGCACCCGACCACATCGGCCAGCCCGTAGGTGAACCGCGGGAGGAGATCGGGCGCGGCGTGGGGCCCGTAGTGGCGCTGGTAGAGCTCGAGGTCCCGCACCCGGAAGTCGGCGGCGAGATCGACCACCAGCCCGGGGCCGGCGTCGAACACCTCACCGGCCACCCGCGAGGATTCCCCGTGCTCGAGGCACAGGAACACCACGTCGCGCCCGCGGGCCGCCTCGCCAGGCGTGGCACCTGAGAACCGGGCATCGGACACGGCCGCGAGCGCCGGATGCGCGCTCCCGATCGGCTTCCCGGCCTGACTCCGGCTTGTCGCCACGCACTCGGCGACATCGGGGTGCTGAAGCAGCAGCCGCAGCAGCTCGCCGCCGGCATACCCGGCCGCGCCGATGACCGCGACCTTCATCAGGCGGACACCCCTGACAGGACCGAGTCGCCGGCGCTCACCGGTTCAGCGACCCGCACGCCGGCGGTCCGATCGGTCCATTCCGTCAGGGCCGAGCGCACGGCGCCAAGCAGGCCCACGGCATCGCGCCGCGCGTTGTGCGCGGGCAGGCCCAGGCCGCCGGTGATGTACACCTGACCCACCTCGTTGTCGGTGGCCGGACCGGTGATGGCGGTGATGGGGAGATCGAACTCGCGCCGCATCAGCTCGGCCGCGCCCCAGCAGGCGACCGGATCCGGCGCGGCCATCACGTAGGCGGCACCGACGCGCATGAGGTCGGGGTCGCGCAGGATGTCCTGCACGCCGTACTCGCCGAGAATGCCGTCACCCAGCTCCGCGACGATCACGTCGGGCTTGGAGGCGGCGAGGCGGTTGAAGATCCCCTTGGCCGTGTTCACCGTGACCCCCGGGTGCGTGCTCGCGATGCCCACGTCGTTGAAGGTGAGCGCCGCGACCGCGCCCGCGTCGAGCATGGAGAGCGCGTCGCGCATGAGCGAGACGCCGGTGAGCTTGGCCGCGGCCACCCGGAGCCCGCTTCGCGCGAGCCCGCGCACCAGCTCGGTGGCCGCCACCGTCTTCCCCGCGTTCATGCAAGTGCCGGCCACGTACACCACCGGCACTCGACTCTCGAGCACGTCGGCCGGCGGCACCGCCCGGTCCCGGATGTGGGCCGGCCGTCCGATCCGGTCACCGAGCTCGGGAAAGGCCAGGATGGCCCCGAGCACCTCGGCCTTGAAGGGCGGACCGATCTCCGGGTTCACCGACGTGCAGCGGCCCAGGATGCCGCCCAGATTGAGGACCTCGATGGTGTCGCCCACCGCGATGTGGCTGGGCACCACGCCGGCGTACCCCCGGAGCGCGCGGCGGGTGCCCAGCGTGCCGGCCAGCACGTCGCCGGCCCGGAGCGAGAGCATCCGACCGGTGGTGTCCTCGATGGTGTTGTAGGTCGACTTGTCCTCGAGGACGCGGACCGCGAGCACGTAGCCCTCGGCGGCGACGATCTCGTCGCCCACGATGACCTCGGGCGGCAGCGCGGCGTTCCGGGTCGAGCTGCTGATCCGGTCCAGCCGGACGCGGGTGGTTACGACCATGTGTCGTGCTCCTCTCATGCGTGAGGCGCTGATAGGACGATAGGGCGATAAGGCGATAGGGCGATAGGACGCCGGAGGCCGGACGCCGGACGCCGCCAGGCTCCTCATCCCGAGCGCAGCGAGGGACCTTGCCGGTGAGTTCCGAGACGTCCGGAGGAGGTCCCTCGCTGCGCTCGAGATGACAGCACCGGTCCGCACACCCCCTATCGCCCTATCTATCGTCTTATCGTCCTATCGCCCCTTATCGTCCTATCGCCCCGTTCGCTGCTCGCGCCGCGAGCAGCGACGGAACCGCCGCCACCCGCGCGAACGCGCGCGCCTCGTCGCCGGTCCACAGGCGGTTTTCCTCGCCGTAGGTAGCGATCGAGGTGTCCATCATCGAGTGCGGGCTCCGGGTCCCGACCACCTGGAATCGGCCCGGGGCCAGGCGCACCCGGGTCTCACCGGTCACGCGGGCCTGCGAGCTCGTGATCAGGGCTTCGATGTCGCGTAGCGAGGGGTCGAAGTACTGGCCCTCGTGCAGGCGATCGCCGTAGAAGCGGCCGAGCTGGTCCTTCCAGAAGGTCTGCCACTTGGTGAGCACCAGCTTTTCGAGCTCGCGGTGGGCGCCGATCAGCACCAGCGCGGCGCCCGCCTCGAAGCCGATCCGGCCCTTGATGCCCAGGGCGGTCTCGCCCACGTGGATGTTGCGGCCGATCCCGTAGGCCTCGCACAGCTCGCCCAGGTGGGCCACCAGCGAGGGGCCGGCGAGCGGCGCGCCGTCGAGCGCCACGGGGAGGCCCTGCTCCCAGGCCACGACGATCTCGCGGGGTGCCGGAGCGTCGGCGGGCGGATCGACCAGCTCGGCCGGCGGGCCGGCCCAGGTGTCGTGGGTCCAGCCGCCGCCCCAGGTGGTGCCCCAGAGACCGCGGTTGATCGAGTAGGCGCCGGCCTTGCCCGGGACCGGCAGGCCGCGCTGCTGGAGGAAGGCGATGGCCTGGTCGCGCTTGATGCCGAGGTCGCGAATGGGGGTCACGATCTCGAGGTCGGGCGCGAGGACGCGGAGCGCCACATCGAAGCGGATCTGGTCGTTGCCGGCGCCGGTCGAGCCGTGGGCCACTGCCCTGGCCCCGATCGCGCGCGCCGTTTCCACCACGGACAACGCCTGCTGGGTCCGCTCGGCGGCCACGCTCAGCGGATACACCTCACCGCGGAGCACGTTGCCCTGGATGAGGTAGCGGACGAAGCGGTGGTACACCCGCTCCCGCGCGTCGACCTCGTGATGGGCTACGGCGCCGACCGCCTCCGCCTGGCGGCGGATGGCGGCGCGCTCCGCCTCGCTCGAGCCGCCGGTGTCCACGTAGACGGTGTGCACCGCCCAGCCCTCGTCGGCGAGGCGTGGGACGCAGAACGAGGTGTCGAGGCCGCCGGAGAAGGCGAGCGCGAGCGGACCGCGGGGAGATTGCATAATGCATAAGTATGCAATCTTCTGGCTGCGGCGCAAGAGGCGGGCGGCGACGGATTGTGCCGTCGCGCCGGGCGGGTCAGGGCTTGAAGTGTTCGGTGCCCGGCGCGGGACGCCAGGGGTGATGCGGCTCGAAATACCGCCACAGGAGGGCGGACACCCGGCGCAGGACCACGTACCCCTCGTTGTCGGCCGCCTGGCTCTCGTCCTGCTGGTTCTTGGTGATCACGCAGAACACGTAGTCGCCCGAGGGCGCGTTCACCAGCACCACCTCCGACCGCGACTGGTCCACCGCGCCCTGTTTGGAGGCGGCCTGCACGGTGGGCGGGAGCTGCGACAGCGCCTCGCCGGTCCAGAAGCTCCGGGTCAGGGTGCGGTACATCTCCTCGCTCGCCGCCGGGCTCACCACCTGACCCTGCCGAATGAGCGTCACCAGGCGTGCCATCTCCCTCGGCGTGGTCTGGCCCCAGCCCCAGCGGTCATAGTCGCCCTCGCGGTCGGCGGTGCGCGCGTTCACCCGGGTCACGGCGAAGCCATGGCCGGCCAGCCACGCATTGATGGCCGTGCCGGTGCCGGCGAGCTGCTGCAACCAGAGCGAGGCCGAGTTGTCGCTGTAGGTGAGGCTCAGGGTGAGCAGCCGGCTAACCGTGATCCGGGCGGTGTCGCTCAACCCGGCGGAGATGTCGTCCTCCGGATATTTCGCGCGGGCCCTCGGCTCGGGCGCGGTGTCGGTGAAGCGGAAGCGGCCCTGGGTCATCGCGTCGAACACGCCGACCATGATCGGCACCTTGATCATGCTCGCGGTGGGGAAGGTGTCGTCCGCCGCGATGGCCGCGGTGGCGCCGGTGCGGAGGTGGCGCACGTACACGCCCACGCCGCCGTGGAAACCCTGGACGGCGGCCTCGAGCTGGCGCTGAAGCTCGGGGTCGGGACGATCGGCGCCGGCGGGTGCCGGGGTGGCGCCTTCGCGGGAGGTCGTCGGGGCGCAGGCCGCGGCCAGGAGCAGGAGGGCCACGAGCGGGGGAGCGAGCGGGCGAGCGCGCCCCTCACGAGCGCGCGCTCGGGGTGAGGGAATCGTCAACGCGTCCCGACCTCGATCTTCCCGAGCCGCCCGGTCCCGCTCAGCGCCAGCCACACCCGGCCTCGGGTGCTGTCGGTTTCCATGTGGCGCACGATGGCGCCGGCGGTGGGGATCTTCACGCTCGTCATCTTCTCCGTCTTGGGATCGAACGCCACCATCATCCCCGTGCGCGACTCGCAATACCAGATCCGGCCGTCGGTCCCGATCGCGATGCCGTACGGGCCGGCGTTAGGCGAAGGCGACGCCCACTCGCGAACCTTGCCGGTCTTGGGGTCCAGGGCGCCAAGATAGCCGCGGCCATAGTCGGTGTACCAGACCGTACCGTCGCCATCCACCTGCAGCCGGCGCGGGCGCGCCTCGGCGGCTGGCAGCACGAACTCGCGCATCTTCCCGGTGGCCGGATCCACCCGGCCGAGCTTGTTGGTACCCAGCATCGCGATCCAGATGGAGCCGTCCCCGGCCGGCACGATGCCGTACGGCACCGAGTTCGGCGTCGGCGCGGTGTAGACCGTCGCCTTGCCCGTGGCGGGATCGAGGCTGCCGTACGTGTTGTTGTTGGCGTCGGTGAACCAGACCTTCCCGTTGTGGTAGATCGGCGTGTGCGGATTCCGCGCGTTCTCGGGGAGCGCGAATTCGGTGATCTGGCCGGTCTTGGGATTCACCCTGCCGAGCACGCCGGCCGCCTGACCGGTGTACCAGACCTCGCCATCGGGCGCGACGATCAGACCGTGCGGGCCCGAGGCGGGCGTCGGGGTCGGATAGTCCACGATCTTCCCCGTCTCGGGGTCGAGGTGCCCGATGTAGCTGTTGCGCTGATCGGTGTACCAGATGGTCCCGTCTTTCGCGACCGCCGGGTCATGCGGAAAGTTGCCGGGCCGCGGGATGACGTACTCGACGATCGTGGGGGACGGTTGCCGAGGAACGGGCGATTGGACGATGCTGACGAGCGGCACCAAGGCCGCGAGGGGCAGGATGCGCGCGAACATATGAGCGTCCGAAATGAGGGTCGAAATGGCATCGGTGCGTGGGGCGCCGACCGCGACGGTGGTCGGCGATCACCCAGCAACGACGAAGGCCGGCCGACCCAGGTTTCCGTCCTCACCATCCCTGGGTGATCGCGCCGACCAGCCGGGCCAGTCCGGCCACGTCCCGCAGATCCACGACTTCCGCGGGCGAGTGGGAATAGCGGAGCGGCCAGCCGATCGGCACATCGGGCACGCCCCAGTCGCTGAAGGCCGACCCGTCGTTGCCCCCGTTGGTGGTGCCGATCTGCAGCGGCAGCCGGCGCGTGCTCGCGAGCGCCGCCAGCGAATCCACGTAGGCGGGTGGCGTCACCGCGCTGTTGTCGAGCGCCCGCGCCACCGGCCCCCGCCCCAGCGGAGCGACAGCGAAATTGAGCCGCTCGAGCGGGGAGTCGGCGGACACGAAGGTGTCGATGGCGTGGACTCGGGCCGGTCGCGCGCCGAGCGCGGCGGCCGCGGCGGCGGCCCCCTCGAGCCCGATCTCCTCACGGACGCTCCAGATGAAAATGACCGTGTGCCTGAGCTTCGTGCGGTCGATGTGGCGGGCGGCCAGCACCAGCGCGGTCGAGCCCACCCGGTCGTCGAATGAGCGGCCCGTCGCACGGGTGCCGAGCAGGTGGACGTAGCGCTTGGGGCTCGTGACCGTGCTGCCGACGCCGATGCCGAGTGCCGCCGTGCCAGCGCGGTCCGTGGTACCGACGTCGACCCGGGCGACAGGGTTTTCGCCCGGCGGCGTGGGCGCCGCGGTGGTGTCGTGCGGCACGAAGACGCCGGGAACCGTCGTCCGCCCCGTATGCACCAGCGCGGGCTGGCCCTCCCACAGGCTGGGAAAGAATCCGCCCGCGGCCTCCGCGTCGAGGGTGCCGTCGTCGCGGATGGCCTTCACGGTGAAGCCGATCTCATCGAGATGCGCCACGAAGACGACGGTCGGCTCGCCCTGACCCATGGTGAGCCAGAGGTTGCCGGCCGTGTCGGTCTCGGTTTTCGCCCAGGCGGGCAGGAACCGGCGCACCACCTCGCGCACGGGAGCTTCCATGCCCGAGACGCCGTGGGTCTCCACCAGCGTGCCCAGCACCGAATCCAGCTCCGCCGCGGCGGGCCATTGCGCCGCGAGCACGCGCGGCGTGAGCAGCAGGGCCAGCAGCAAGAGGCGCGCGCTCATGGTGCCCCGCCGATCCAGCGCACCAGCCGAGTGCGGAGCGAGTCGGCTCCGGCCAGCGACGTGGTCTCCACCGCCGTGGCCGGATAGCGGACGCCCAGCGACCAGCGCGTGACCGTTCCCAGACGCGAGAGGCGCGCCGCGGCGGAATCGCGAGCCACCGTCACCGCACCCGGCACGCCGGGCCCGCCGTCCACGATCAGCGTTTCGGTGAAGGGACCGCGTGTGTTCGCCAGCGTGGCGAGGCCGCGCGCGCCCAGGTCCTGCTCGACGATGAATGCCACCAGGACACGCTCACCGCGCGGGACCATGCCCTGCTCCGCGATCGCGCGGCGGGCGGCGAGCGCCAGTGCCGCGCACGCGGTGCGCCGACCCGCCACCGGCGCGGCCAGGAGATCGATGCCGTAGCGCTGGGGGCGCTTGGCGAGCGCCACCGGACTCAGCACGCCCACGCCGGCAGCGGCCACGTCGGCCGCGGTGGCGGCGCC